>JBFGLX010000197.1:0-6678 GCA_041575955.1 Thermoanaerobaculia bacterium | reverse complement strand
GCCGGCGAGCGCCGCCGAGCCCGGCCACGCCGTCGACGCGCTGATCGACGCGGTCCGCGCCAACCCGGGCCTGACGCTGGTGACCCTCGGCCCGCTCACGAACGTCGCCCTGGCGCTCCAGCGCGCCCCCGAGATCGTTTCCAGGGTCGAGCGCTGCGTGGTCATGGGCGGCGTCGCCTGCACGGTCGGCAACATCACGCCGGCGGCCGAGTTCAACGTATGGTGCGATCCCGACGCGGCGCGCGCGGTCTTCCACTCCGGCCTGCCGGTCGAGATGGTCGGCTGGGAGCTCTCCCGCTTCGACGCCGCCCTGACCGAGGACGACATGGCCGCGATCCGCGCCCTCGGCACCCCGCTCGCCGACTTCGCGCTCGACTGCAACCGGATCACCTACGCGGCGCACGAGCGGCTGACCGGCGAGAAGGCCCTCGACCTGCCCGATCCCGTGGCCATGGCGATTGCGCTCGAGCCCGACCTCTGTACCCGGCGCGGCCGCCACTACGCCGACGTCGAGTGCGAGAGCGATCTCACCCGGGGGATGGTGGTGATCGACGCCCTCGATACCGGCGATCAGATCGAAGAGTGGCCAGAAGGCGGCCCGCTGATCAGCCGCAGCCGGAAGATCACGGTCTGCTGGGAGATCGACGCGGGCGCCTTCAAGGACCTGCTACGAAGCTCCCTGAAATGATCTGATCAGTTTCGGGCGCCGTTCTCGCGTTAGTAGGTAGAAGCGGCGAGAATCGAGAACCCAGAGACGAGGAGACAGAACATGCAGACAAAGACCCACGTCAAGGCCGCATCGTTCGTTTGGGGCGACTAGTCCCAATCATCTGAGCTAGGCCAGGAACCCGAGCCGCGGTCCGCCGCGGCTCTTTTCCTTTTCCTGCGGTCCCGCGTCTCGTCGGCTACCGCCCAGCCTCGAGGTGGTCTCGTCGAGCCGGCGCAAGGTACCCCCGGCGTGGGAGGGACCGTTACGCTGACGATGCCTGACTGGCAGCGGCCGGGTCGCTGTGCGTCAGTCCCAGGTCAGCACGCCGCCGGTCTGGTACTCGGTCACCCGGGTCTCGAAGAAGTTCTTTTCCTTGGCCAGGTCGGTGGCCTGCGACATCCACGGGAACGGGTTCTGGCGGCCGAAGATCTTCGGCAGGTCGAGCCGCTCGAGGCGTCGGTCGGCGACGAACTCGACGTACTGGCTGAACTTGTCGGCGTTGATGCCCAGCAGGCCCTCCGGGCAGGCGTCGTGGGCGTAGCGCTTCTCGAGCTCGACCGCCTTGCGCACCAGGTCGAGGATCTCGCTCTGGAACTGCTGGGTCCAGATCTCCGGATTCTCGTCACGGATGGTCTTGATCAGGTCGCAGCCGAAGGCCAGGTGAAGGCTCTCGTCGCGCATGATGTACTCGAACTGCTCGCCGATGCCGACCATCTTGCCCTGCCTCTTGAGCGCCAGCATCATGGCGAACCCGGCGTAGAAGAAGATGCCCTCCATGATCACGTAGTAGCCGATCAGGTCGCGGACGAAGCGGCGGGTGTTCTCCTCGCCCTCGGTGGTGAACGCCGGGTCGAACACGCTCTTGGTCAGGTCGACGACGAAGTTGTCCTTCTCCTCGATCGACGGGATCGTGTTGTACATGTTGTAGATCTCGTCGGGATCGAGGCCGAGCGAGTCGCAGCAGTAGATGAAGGTGTCGGTGTGGATCGCCTCTTCGAAGCCTTGCCGCAATAGGTACTGGCGCGCCTCCGGATTGGTCACGTGGTTGTAGACCGCGAGCACGATGTTGTTGGCGGTCAGCGACTCGGCGGTCGAGAAGAAGCCGAGGTTCCAGAGGATCAGGCGCCGCTCGGTGCCGGAGAGGAAGCCGGGGGCCTTCCACTGCTCGACGTCCTTCTGCATCGACACCTCTTCCGGCGTCCAGTTGTTGGCGACGCCGGACTTGTAGTACTCACGCGCCCACTTGTACTGGATGGGCAGGATCTTGTTGGGATCGGTCTTCGAGTTGTTGATGATCGCCATTCGCCGTCCCCCTACTGACACGACTCGCATTCCGGATCGTCGATGCGACAGAGCTCGGGCGCCGCCGCGGCGGGCGCGATCTCGGCCTCCGCGGCGAATTGCGCGCCCGGCGCCGCGGCGACGCTCTCGTACTCGCGCTTCTGGGTGTAGCCGTACTTCGAGGCGTCGACCGTCGACTTCTCGATCTGGCTCGCCGCCAGCGAGCGCAGGTAGTAGGTGGTCTTGAGGCCGCAGCGCCAGGCCGCCATGTAGATGTCGGACAGCAGCTTGCCCGAGGTGCCCTTGACGAACACGTTGTGCGACTGGCTCTGATCGATCCATTTGCAGCGCGCCGCGGTCAGCTTGAGGCACCAGAGCGGATCGATCTCGAACGCCTCCTTGTACTTGGCCTGGAGCTCCTCCGGCACCTCCTCGATCAACCCGACGTTGCCGTCGCAGTACTTGAGCCGCTCGAGCATCTCGTCGCTCCACAGGCCGAGCCGCTTGAGGTCTCCGACCAGGTAGGAGTTGACCACCGTGAACTCGCCGCTGATGTTCGCCTTGACGTAGATGTTCTTGTAGATCGGCTCGATGCACGGGAAGCAGCCGGCGATGTTGGAGATGGTGGCGGTCGGCGCGATCGCCATGGTGTTCGAGTTGCGCATGCCGTGCCGGCGCACGTGCTCCCGCACCGGCGTCCAGTCGAGATGCTGGGCCCGGGAGACCTCGATCGGCACGCCGCGCTCGGCTTCGAGCAGGTCGACCGTGTCGAGCGGCAGGAGTCCGCGATCCCACTTCGAGCCCGCGTACGACGGATAGGCGCCGCGCTCGGCCGCCAGCTTCGACGATGCGAAGATGGCGTGGAAGGAGATCACCTCCTGGGTCCGGTCGGCCAGCTCGAGCGCCCGCGGCGACTCGAACGGGACGTCGAGCTGGAACAGCGCGTCCTGGAAGCCCATCAGCCCGAGCCCGATCGGCCGGTGCTTGAGGTTCGAGTTGCGCGCCTCGGGGGTCGGATAGAAGTTGATGTCGACGACGTTATCGAGCATCCGGATCGCCGTCTGCACGGTGCGGCCGAGCCGCTCGGCGTCGAGCTCGCCGCCGCTGACGTGACGCGCCAGATTGACCGAGCCGAGGTTGCAGACCGCGGTCTCCTCGGCCGACGTGTTGAGCGTGATCTCGGTGCACAGGTTCGAGCTGTGGATGACGCCGACGTGGTCTTGCGGCGAGCGCACGTTGCACGCGTCCTTGAACGTGATCCACGGGTGCCCGGTCTCGAACAGCATGGTCAGCATCTTGCGCCACAGGCTGCGCGCCTGGACGACCTTGAACAGCGCCAGCTCGCCGGAGCGCGCCTTGCGCTCGTAGTGCTGGTAGCGCTCCTCGAACGCGCGGCCGTAGAGATCGTGCAGATCGGGCACCTCGTCCGGCGACAGCAGGGTCCACTCGCCATCGTCGGCGACCCGCTTCATGAACAGGTCCGGAATCCAGTTGGCGGTGTTCATGTCGTGGGTGCGGCGGCGCTCGTCGCCGGTGTTGCGCCGGAGATCGAGAAAGTCCTCGATGTCGTAGTGCCAGGTCTCGAGGTAGGCGCAGGTGGCGCCACGGCGCTTGCCGCTGCGGTTGATCGCCATGGTCACGTCGTTGGCGATCTTCAGGAACGGCACCACGCCCTGGCTCTCGACGTTGGTGCTCTTGATCCGGGCGCCGGTCGCGCGGATGTTCGACCAGTCGTTGCCCAGACCGCCGGACCACTTCGACAGCTGGGCGTTCTGGCCCAGCGACTTGAAGATGTGCTTGAGGTCGTCCTCGATGGTGGTCAGGTAGCAGGAGCTCAGCTGCGGATGCGACGTCCCGGCGTGGAACAGCGTCGGGGTCGAGGCGACGTAGTAGAGGTTCGACAGCAGGTCGTAGAACTCGAGCGCCCGCTGATCGCGATCGGGCTCGGCGACCGCCAGCCCCATCGCCACCCGCATCCAGAACGCCTGCGGCGTCTCGACGCTCCGGGCGCCGTCGCGCAGGAAGTAGCGGTCGTAGAGCGTCTGCACCCCGAGATACTGGAAGAGGTGGTCGCGCTCCGGCCGCAGGCTCGCCGCCAGCAGC
Source organism: Thermoanaerobaculia bacterium (assembly GCA_041575955.1). GTDB lineage: Bacteria > Acidobacteriota > Thermoanaerobaculia > Multivoradales > JAHEKO01 > JAHEKO01. The sequence goes on along the minus strand of JBFGLX010000197.1, from coordinate 2,585 downwards.
TCGAGGTCGAACCCCTTCATGCGCTCGTCGAGCGCGCCGCTGCGGGCGCCCTCGCGAATCCCCAGGACGAACGCCTGGCGATAGGCGGTATCGAGATCGTCGCCACGAATCGAGCGGCCGATCACCTCCTTGTAGACCTGCTGCAGCAGGAAGCGCGCGGCCAGGTAGCTGTAGGCCGGCTCGCGCTCGATGAACGACGCCGCCGCCAGCACCAGCGCCTTCTGGATCTTCTCGGTGTCGATGCCGTCGTAGACGTTGTTGACCACCTCGCGCACCAGCAGGTCGATGTTGACGTCGTCGGTGAGCTCGGCGCCGACCCTGCGGATGTGCTGCGAGATCTTCTTGAGGTTGAACAGCACGGTCCGGCCGTCGCGCTTGGTGACCGTGAGCTTGCCGAGCCGCGCGTCCTCGATCGCGCGCTCGCGCGCCTGCTGGCGGATCTTCCGGCGCTCGGCGCGATAGAGGATGTAGGCCTTGGCGATCTCGTAGTGGTCGGCCAGCACCAGGTGCTTCTCCACCAGGTCCTGGATGTTCTCGACGTTCGGGAAGAACTCCCGAAAGCGGCTCTGGATCTCGCCGACGACGCTCAGGACGACGCCGTCGACCTCCCCCAGCGACAGCTCGTTGCCGGTGGCCTCGACCGCCTTCAGGATGGCGGTGCGGATCCGTTCCTCGTCGAAGTCTGCGATCTCACCCGTTCGTTTGACAACTCGCGTCACCTGCATCTGGAATCCTCACGTACCGCCCAAGAGAAAATGGATGCCGGCTGCGCGGCGGTCCGCCGGTGCGCAATCGCTCCGGGGCCGCCCGAGTCGGCTTGTCTTCCGGCACAGGGGACTCGGCGTCGGGGTCTGTCGAAGGCAGTTGAAGTTACCGGGCCGCACCATCTCACAGAATTCCATTGGCCGTACCTCGACACCCGACGTGTGGACCTCCCCTAAGCCGGTGACCTCCGGAACACCAGCTCACTTCCCCCGCCACAAGCCGTGGATTCAGTGCCGTTCTCAGGCCGTGATCCGAACGCTCCTGCTGGCCGCCTGTTCCGTCGTTGCGGCGACCCGCAAGGCATGTCGTGAGGCCGGGCGAAAGTACAAGATGTTGAACCCCTTGTCAAGCGATCCACAAGATGCTGTGGTTTCATGCGGTTCGGGCTCAGCGCGCGAGCGCCGAGAGGCGGCCGGAGGAAAAAGTTCAATGTTCATGCCTAGTTAAAAATGACGCTATGCGTCAAATATTACGCCGCAGTGCGGCTTCGAGCGCCGGTCGCGGGCAGTTCCGGCGCCTCGCCGCAAGCTCCTCCACGAGGGTCAAGACGAGGCTCCTCAGAGGGTTAGCGGAAGTCTAGGAGAAGACGCGAAAAAGTCGCCGCCTGAGCACCACCCGGACGGCGCTTTCGACCGGCGCGGCGTCCGAGGACAGGCTGCGCGCCTCGATCTCCTCGCCCGAGCTCAGCCGCACCCGGTCGAGCACGTCGTGGCCGTAGAACCGGCGGCCGACGATGGTCGCCGGCACGCCCTCCTGGCCGGCCCCGGTGCGCAACTCGAGATCCTCGGGACGCAGGAAGAGCCGGCCCTCGCCATCGGCGCCTTCGCAGCGGCCGACGCCGAACGCCGACTCGAAAGCGCCACCCTCGACGCGGCACGGCACCAGGCGGCCCTCGCCGACGAGCGCCGCGACGCGCGGGCTTCCGGGCCTGAGGTAGAGATCCTCGGGCGAGCCGGCCTGGAGGATGCGGCCGGCGTCCATCACCGCCACCCGCCGACCGACGCTCAGCGCCTCCTGCTGGTCGTGGGTCACCAGGACCGCGGTGATGCCGGCACGCTCGAGGATCCGGCGCACGTCCTCCCGCACCTGGTCACGCAGCGCGGCGTCGAGATTGACGAACGGCTCGTCGAGAAGGATCACCCGCGGCGCCGGGGCGAGCGCCCGGGCCAGGGCGACGCGCTGCTGCTGGCCGCCGGAGAGCTCGTGCGGCATCCGATGCCCCAGGTCCGAGAGCCCGACGAGCGCGAGCACTTCGGCCGCCCGCGCGCCGGCCCGGGCCGCCTCGCGAAGGCCGTAGCGGACGTTGTCCTCCACCGACAGGTGCGGGAAGAGCGCGCCCTCCTGAAAGACCATCCCCACCCGGCGCCGCTCCGGCGGCACCCAGCGCCCGGCCGACGCGACCCGCTCGCCGGCGACGTCGATCGACCCGGCCGCCGGCCGCTCGAAGCCGGCGATCGCTCGCAGCAGGCTCGTCTTGCCGCAACCGCTCGGACCGACGATGCTGGTGATGATGGTCGATTCGATCTCCAGGTCCACGCGGTCGACCGCCAGGCAATCGCCGCGGTAGACCACCAGGCCCGCGATCGAGATCGCCGGCGCCGCGCTCACGGCCGCTCCCCGGACGCGATCGAGCTCGAGCGCGGCGCCAGCGCCGGCCGGATGACCAGCAGATAGGTGGGGAGCAGCGAGATCGCCACCAGCACCAGCCCCGGCAGCGCCGCTTGCGAGTAGATCCCCTCCGCGGCGGTGCTCCAGATGCGCGTCGCCAGGGTCTCGAATCCGGTCGGCCGCAGGATGAGGGTCGCCGGCAGCTCCTTCAT
>JBFGLX010000196.1:0-6678 GCA_041575955.1 Thermoanaerobaculia bacterium | reverse complement strand
CTGTCCGACGCCGCCACCCGCGGCAGGGGCCTCGCCCTGGGGGATTACGACGGCGACGAGGCGACCGACGTCGCCCGCCTGACCGAGGGCGGGCTCGAGGTGCGCACGGCGTCGACGAGCTGGCAGACGCCTCGGGTCTGGAAGGCGCCGGCGGGCCTCGAGGCGCTGCTGGCCGTGGATCTCGACAACGACGGCCGCACCGACCTGATCGGCTACGGCCCCGGCGGAGCGGCGGTCTGGAGGTCGATCGAGGACGGCGGCCTCGAGGAGGCGACGGCGGCGTTCGGGCTCGGAGCCGCGGACGGCACCGCCGCCGAGGCGTTCGACTTCGACATCGAAGGGGACCTCGACCTGGTGGTCGCCGGTGGCGGCGGGCTCGAGCTCTATCTCAACTCGCTCTCCGGGCCGCTCCAGGAGGTCGGCGCCAACGTCTTCGAGGGGACCGCGCTCGACGGCGTCACGTCGATTCGCGCCACCGACCACGATCGCGACGGCGATCTCGACCTGGTGATCGGCCACGCCGCGGGCCTGACCCTGCTCGACAACCTGCGCCAGGGCGAGTTCGCCGACGTCACCGCCGCCAAGGGGCTCGGTGGACAGGCGGCGGTGGCCGCGCTGTCGAGCGTCGATCTCGACAACGACGGCTGGCCCGACCTGGCCCTCGCCGGCCGCGGCGTGCGCTTCCTGCGCAACGTCCAGGGCCGGTTCGAGAGCTGGGACCTGGGCAGGCTCAAGACGGCGGCCGAATTCGGCGCGCTGGCCGCGCCCGACCTCGACAACGACGGGCGTCTGGACCTGGCGGTCGCCGGCCCGGTCGGGCTGACGCTGATGGCGCAGCGCGCGGGCGGCTCGTTCGAGTTCCTCGACGTCACCGGCGGTCCGTCCGGCGCGGCCGCCCTGGCCGCGGCGGACCTCGACCGCGACGGCGACCTCGACCTCGTCGCCGCGGGGCCGGACGGCCTCTGGCGGCTCGACAACCAGGGTGGCAACTCCAACCGCTGGCTGTCCGTCCGCCTGCGCGGTCTCGACAAGGGCAACAGCAAGAACAACCTGCTCGGCCGCGGCGCGACCCTCGAGGTGCGCGCCGGGCGCGCCTACCAGTTCCGCGAGGCGGCCGACGAAGTCACCCACTTCGGGCTCGGATCGTTGCCCGACGCCCTGCTGCGAGTGGTCTGGACGAATGGCGTGCCCCAGAATCGGATCGCCGCGGCCGCGAATCAGCGCATCGTCGAGGAGCAGGTGCTCAAGGGTAGCTGCCCGTTCCTCTATGCGTGGGACGGCGAGCGGATCGCGTTCGTGACCGACCTGCTGTGGGGCGCCCCGGCCGGGCTGCCGCTGGCGCCCGGCGTCTGGATGCCGTCCGATCCGACCGAGCTGGTCGAGGTGGCGGGCGCGCGACCGAAGGACGGAAGCTACGACCTGCGCGTCACCGAGGAGCTCTGGGAAGCGGCCTTCATCGACTACGTGCGGCTCTGGGTGGTCGACCACCCCGAGGAGGTCGAGGTCGCGAGCTCGCTGCGCATCGTCCAGGGGGGCACGCCGGAGCGGGTGCTGGGCACGCGCGCGCTGCGCCCGATGGCGGCGGCCTGGGACGCGCGCGGCCGTGAGGTAACCGACCGGATTCGCCGGCGCGACGACGTCTACGGCGACGGCTGGACGCCAAGCTCGATCCAGGGCGTGGCCCGCGAGCCCTGGACCTTCACCTTCGACCTGGGCGAGGCGCCGGCGGCTCCGGTCAGGCTGGTCATCGACGGCTGGGTCTTCCCCAGCGACGCGAGCCTCAACATCGCCTTGGCGCAGCGCTCCGATCTCGAGCTCTTCCCGCCCCGGCTCGAGGTCGAGAGCGCGGACGGCTGGCAGGTGCTGATGCCGGCGATGGGCTTTCCGGCCGGCAAGACCAAGACCATGATCGTCGACACCCCGACGCTTCCCGCCGGCGCCCGGCGGCTCAGGATCGTCGGCTCCCAGTGGCTGTCGTGGGACCGGATCGCCTGGTCGCTATCGCCCGCCGACGGCGAGCCGGTGGTGCGGGCGAAGCTCGCGCCGGCGGTCGCCGAGCTGCGCTACCGGGGCTTCTCGGAGCTCATCCGCAAGGCCCCCAACGCCCCGCACGGATTCGACTACGCGCGGACCACCGTCGAGTCCCCCTGGCTGCCGTTCCCGGGCGGCTACACGCGGTTCGGCGACGTCGGCGAGCTGCTCGCGAGCCCCGACGACCGCAGCGTCGTGCTCGGACCCGGCGACGAGATCGCCCTCGACTTCGACGCCTCCGAGCTGCCACCGGTCGCCACCGGCTGGAAGAGGACGGTCTTCCTCGAAAGCCACGGCTGGGACAAGGACGCCGACCGCAACACGGGTGAAGGACTGCAGGTCGAGCCCTACCCGTTCCGGGCGATGACCAGCTACCCGTTCGCGCCCGGCGAGTCGTCGCCGGACACGCCGGAGTATCGACGGTATCTCGAAGAGTGGCAGACCCGGGTGACCGCTCCCGGCCCCGGGCTCTAGCCTGGCCAGCCAGGCTCGCGCCGCCGGCGGCGTGAGACCGCCGCCGGCGACACGGCTGGGAGCTCAGATCTCCTGCGCCATCACGGTGACGTACATCGACGTCTTGTCGTCGCCGCTGACGTTCCTGAGAATGACGTCGTAGAGCTGCGGCGCGACCACCGGAACGCTCATGATGAAGCCGGTCCCGTTGTAGGTGTTCGGCGTCTCGTGGGAGAACTCCCGCTCCCACTTGGTGTCCTCGAACCAGACCGTGCTGTCCGCCAGCAGGATCTTGCTCGGCACCGGCGTCCCGAACAGGACGCGCACGTTGAGACCGGCGACCGAACGCGTGCCGTTCGAGATGTGGAAGTGCAACCGATCCCAACGGCTCACGTCGAGGCCGGGCAGCAGCCGCCGCTCTTCGCCGGCGGCGATCGTGTCGTTCTCGAGCAGGATCTTGCGCGGGGCCGGGAGTCCCCGGGCCTCCTTCTTGACCTCCGGTTCCATGACCGCTTCGACCATCTTTCGTCTCCTTACTGCAGTGCGGTTGGCGGAAGGGCCGGCGGGGCGATGACAGAGCCGCCCTCTGGCCGGCCGTCGACAGGGTCGGGCCGGTAGCGGGCGCTTGGGTCACCTCCTCTCGTCTCGCCGCCGGCGCTCGGCCGGCGGGCCGTCCCGACCTCGAACTCTCGGGGCCGTTCCGATCGCTATCACGGCCGGTGGCCGCGCAGAACACCCGCGGAGGCGGGCAGCCGCACTTCTCCCCGGGTAGGTCCTCCGAGCGACCCGGTAGAGCTCTCCATCCTCGCCCGGGGCAAGATAGACTAGTCCGGCATCTCGTCAACTTGCCCCGCTGGGGAAAAGGAGGAGTGATGAACTGGTTGAAACTGATCCTGGCCGGCATCGCCGCCGGCGTCGTCACCTGGCTCGCCGACTTCGTCATGCACGGGCTGATCCTGGGTGGGACCTACATGAAATACCCCGTCTTCACCCAGCAGGCGGCCTCGCCGTTCACCTTTCTCCTGGTCAGCCTCTGCATCGCGCTCGCGGCGGCCCTCTTCTACGCCAAGAGCTACAGCTGCTGGGGAGGAGGCTGGAAGGGCGGAGCGACCTTCGGGTTCTTCCTCGGGTTGGCCGCCTTCTTCAGCAATTTCTACCCGCCGATCGTGATCGAGGGCTTCCCGTACTTCCTGGCCTGGTGCTGGGGTGGGATCAACGTGATCGACGGCGTGGTCGGCGGCGCGGTCCTCGGACTCGTCTACAAGCCCTGACGCGCCGCTCGTGATCGCGCGGGGCGCCTAGCCCTCTCCGCGCCTGCGCCACTCGACGAATTCGGCAAACGCCGGGTCGCTCCGCACGCGATCGAGATCGGGCGAGCTCTCGAGCACCCTGACCCCGAACTCCGACGGGTCGGCGCGCACGGTGACCTTGGCCCAGGCGACGAACGGATCCGCCTGCCCGAGGGCGGCGTGGGCGAGCGCGATCAGGTCGGCGATGCCGCGGTAGGTCGGCTCGGCAGCGTACCGGGCCTCGATCGTGCCGAGGAGGGCACGCGCTTCCTGCTCGCGGCCGGCATGGACGAGCGCGATGGCGCGCAGCAGCTGCCACTGGGCGTTGGCCACCGGCTCGCCGGCGGTGCGCGCGATCCACCGATCGCAGATGGCGAGCGCCTCGTCCGGCCGGCCGGCGCGGTCGGCGTAGAGCCAGGCCCGCCACCAGGGCAGCAGGTCGTCCTCGGGTGCGGCGAATTCGGTCGCGCTCTCGGCGTAGGCGACCGCCTCCTCGAAGCGGCGGCCTTCGTAGAGGCCGATCAGGAGGTTGACCCGGGCCACCATGAGCAGCGGGTCGAGCTCTACCGCGCGCTCCAGGAACGGGAGCGCCTGCACGGAGCGACCGCGAGTCACCAGGTGGCTGCCGAGCCAGAGATGGGCGTTGACGTGGCGCGGATCGCGCGCCAGCGCCAGCCGGTATTCGCGCTCCGCCTCCTCGCTGCGGCCGGCCAGATCGAGGACCAGGCCGAGCGACGCGTGGCCGTCGGCGAGCAGCGGCGCCAGCTCCAGCGCGTGGCGTGCGGCGGCCTCGGCCTTGGGCACCGCCTCCTCGAGCGACAGATGGCCGTACTCGAGCAGCAGGCTGTAGCTGTCGGCGAGTCCAGACCAGGCGGGCGCGTACCCGCGGTCGCGCTCGAGAACCTCTTGAAAGTAGTCTTGTGCCCGCCGCAGGCCCTCCGCGGTGCGCCGGTTGAGATGGTAACGGCCCTGGAGGAAGAGCTCGAAGGTCTCGAAATCGACCGCCTCCGGCGTGCCGCTCGGCAGGGTCTGGTCGCCGGCGATCTCGCCCAGCAGCTTGCTCACGATCGCGGTCGCTACTTCCTGGGGGATGGCGACGAGATCGGCGCGTTCGCCGTCGTAGGCGCCGGACCAGAGCTCGTGGCCGTCCGGAACCGCCACCAGCCGGGCGCTCACCGTCAGCGTTCGCTCGCCCACTTCGACGGCCCCCTTGAGGACGCTCTCCACGCCCAGCTTCTCGCCCACGTCGGCCAGGTCGATCTCGCGGTCCTTGAAGCGGAACGACGAGGTGCGCCCGGGGACCCGGACGCCGGCGACCCGGCCGAGAACGCTCATCACCTCCTCGGTGATGCCGTCGCAGAGGTATTCGACATCAGGATCGCCGCTCGAGTTGGCGAACGGCAGGACGGCCACAGAGGCGAGCCGCGCTTCGCTACCGGCGGTCGCCACCGCCGCCTTCCGCCGCCCGCGCGTTTCCCCGGGGTCGAGCCAGAGCCAGGCCCCGAGGCCGGCGACCGCCAGCGCCGCGGACCAGGCGATCGCCTGCCGGCGGTGGCGCCGCAGCCAGAAGCGGGCGCGCCGCAGCGGCCAGCGGGTGCCCGGCACGCGCACCTCGCCGTCGGCCAGACCGCGCGCCAGCGCTTCGAGGTCGCGGACCAGCTCGACGGCGCTCGGATAGCGCTTCTCGGGACGCTTGTGCAGACAGCGCTCGAGAATGCGCTCGAGGCTCTGCGGCAGCAGCCCGTCGACGACCGCCGGCTCCAGCGGATCGCGGCGCAGGGTGGCGGCCATGGTCTCGACCGCTGTCTCGCGGGCGAAGGGGGCCATCCCGGTCACCAGCTCGAAGAGCATGCAACCGAAGGAGAAGACGTCCGAACGGGCGTCGGTGGGCCGGGCCCGCACCTGCTCCGGAGACATGTAGCCGGCGGTCCCCAGGACCTGCCCGACGCTGGTCAGGGCGGTGGCGGTGGCAGCATCCCTGCGGTCGTCCTCGGTCACCTTGGCCGCCAGCCGCGCGAGGCCGAAATCGAGAATCTTGAGCCGCCCGTCGTCGGTGACGAAGATGTTGTCGGGCTTGAGATCGCGGTGCGCGATCCCCTGCTCGTGGGCCGCCGCCAGCCCGTTCGCGATCTGCAGAGCGAAGCCGACCGCGCGCTCGAGATCGATCTCCTGATCGTGCTCGGCCTCGCGCAGGGTCGCGCCTTCGAGCAGCTCGGTGACCAGGTAGGGAGTGCCCTCCCAGGCGCCGATGTCGAACACCGTCAGGATGTTGGGGTGGTTCAAGGACGACGCGGTTCGGGCTTCGAACTCGAAGCGCTGCAGCCGGTCCGGCCGGGTCTCGAGGTCCGCGGTCAGCACCTTGATCGCCACCTCCCGCCCCAGCCTCGGGTCGAGCGCCTTCCAGACCACGCCCATGCCGCCCGAGCCGAGCACCTCGATGAGCTCGTACGGGCCGACGCGATCCCCCGGATCAAACAAAACTCAGAGCATGATAACCAATCGCGCCCGCCGCCGCCCCGCCCGATGTAGGGGGGACGGAAGGCCGTTCGCTACGGCTCGATGCCCTTGCCCGCGAGGAGGGCCGCCAGCCCGTCCTCGTCCAGGATCTCGATCCCGAGCTCGACCGCCTTGTCGTACTTGGAGCCGGGGTCGCTGCCGGCGACGACGTAGTCGGTCTTCTTCGAGACCGAGCCGACGACCTGGGCGCCGTGCGACTCGAGCAGCTTCCTGGCCCGGTCGCGGCTCAGCCGCTCGAGCCCGCCGGTGAGCACGAACCTGAGCCCGGCGAGCGCCGAGCCGGATGCCGCCGCGGGCTCGGGAACGGCCAGGGTGACGCGGCCGTCGAGCAGCTGGTCGAGGATCTCGGCGTTGCCGGGCTCGCGGAAGAAGCCGGCGATCGCCTCGG
>JBFGLX010000195.1:0-6685 GCA_041575955.1 Thermoanaerobaculia bacterium | reverse complement strand
CCGTTCATCTTCCGGGGCGCGCTGGACGTCCGGGCGACCTCGATCAACGAGGAGATGAAGCTCGCGGCGACGCGAGCGCTGGCGCAGCTCGCCAAGGAGGACGTGCCCGACTCGGTGATGAAGGCGTACGGCTTGAGCAAGCTGCACTTCGGACCCGAGTACCTGATCCCCAAGCCGTTCGACCATCGGGTGCTGATCCGCGAAGCCGCCGCCGTCGCCGAGGCCGCCATCGAGAGCGGAGTGGCGCGCCGCGAGATCGACATCGGGCAGTACCGCGACGAGCTCGAGAGCCGTCTGGGCAAGGCGCGGCACGTGATGCGGTTCGTGATCAACCAGGCCAAGCGCAACCCGAAGCAGATCGTCTTCCCGGAGGGCGCGCACGAGAAGGTGCTGCGCGCCTGTCAGATCATCCTCGACGAGGGCTTCGCCAAGCCGATCCTGCTCGGCACCGAGAGCCGCATCGTGCAGCTCATAGCCGACCACGAGCTCCACCTCGACGGCATCGCGATCATCGATCCGCACCGCTCACCGAAGCTCGAAGCCTATGCCCAGAAGTACTTCCGCATGCGCCAGCGCAAGGGCGTGACGCTTTCGGAGGCCCGCCGGGCGGTCCGCAACCCGACCGCCTGGGGGGCGATGATGGTCCACCTCGGCGAGGCCGACGGCATGGTCGCCGGCCTCACCCAGAGCTACCCGGAGACCATCCGGCCGGCGCTCCGGATCATCCAGATGAAGCGCGGCGTGTCGAGGGTGGCGGGCGTCTTCCTGATGATCGCCAACGACCAGCTCTACTTCTTCGCCGACCCGACGGTCAACATCGATCCGACGGCCGAAGAGCTGGCCGACATCGCGATCAGCAGCGCCGACGAGGCCCGCCGGTTCGACATCGAGCCGCGAGTCGCCATGCTCTCGTTCTCGAACTTCGGCAGCGTTTCGCATCCGCTGGTCGCCAAAGTGCGGCGGGCCACCGAGCTGATTCGCCAGCGCCGGCCGGAGCTGACGGTCGACGGCGAGATGCAGGCCGACACCGCGGTGACGGCGGAGCTGATCGAGGAGTTCTACCCCTTCAGCAGGCTGACGAAGCGGGCGAACGTGCTCGTCTTCCCGGACCTGCAGTCGGCCAACGTCGCCTACAAGCTCCTCCACCGGCTGGGCGAAGCGCAGGCGATCGGTCCGATCCTGACCGGCCTCAGCCGTCCGGTGCAGCTGCTCGAGCAAAGCAGCGACGTCCAGGACGTCGTCCACATGTCGGCGATCGCGGTGGTCGAGGCCCAGGAGATGGGGGACGAAGCGAGCGCCAGGAGTAGCCTGGAGCGGTCCGACCTAGTTTCGGCATGAGGAGGATCGAGATGAGACCGATCGTCGCCAAGGATCTGATGACTCCGAAGGTGCTGAGCGTCGACCAGAATCTGATGCTCTCCGAGCTCGCCGCCTTCCTGATCGATCATCAGATCACCGGCGCGGCGGTGGTCGACGAGAACCGGGACTACGTCGGCGTGGTCTCGCTCACCGACATCGCGGCCGCGGCCGCCGACGGCGGCGAGCGCATCACCCGCGATCGGGCGCGCCCCGACTTCTACGTGCGCGGCTGGCAGGAGAGTCTCGCCGAGGAGGAGCTCTCGCGGCTGCACCTCGAAGAGGACGGCCTCCGGGTCAAGGACGTGATGACCGCGGCGATCTACTCGGTCGAAGCCGACGCACCGGTGTCCAAGGTGGCCGAGATCATGCTCAAGGGGCACCTCCACCGGCTGCTGGTGACCGAGAACGACGAGCTGGTGGGCATGATCTCGACCTCGGACCTGATCGGGTTGCTGGTCGAGGGGCGCGGTCGGGGCGAATCCGCCTAGCAGGGAGGTCGGGCTAGCCTCCCGGCAGCCAGCGCGCCTCGAGCTGGTCGGCGATCGCCTCGAGCTGCTCGCGCGTCTTGCCGTCGAAAGCTCGGCAGCTGACGTCGCAGAATCCGATCTCGAGGGCTCGCCGGTCGCTGGGGGTCATGGCCTCGTCGCCCATCCGGAAGAGGACGTTGTCTTCCTTGTCGATGTGATTCCCCAAGAGCGACAGGTAGTCGTCGGCGGCCGCCAGAAACCGCTCCTCGGCGCCGGGGTCGCCACTCTCCAGCTCGGTCAAAGCGTTCCCCATCTCCCGCGTATAGCTGCGAGCGAGGCGGTGCTCCTCGACCATCACGCCGATCGGGCCGCCCTCTCGCGGGATTCCCCGCTTCTCGAGGACAGGAAAGAGCAGGTCCTCTTCCTTCGCGTGGTGGCAGGCGTCGGCGAAGAGCCGGAAGAACTGCACCGCGCGGCTGAAGGCGTCGCTCTCGAAGCCCCCGCCCCGCCGCGCCCGCTCGACGAGCGCTTCCAGGACGGCGAGCACTCTCTCGATAATCCGGTGCTCCCTCTTGAGCTCGCCGGTGGGGACCGACGTTGGCTGGAGACTCCCTCGTGCTTCCATGGCAATCAGCTCCCGTGTCGAGACCGAGTATATCACTCTTGACTAACGAACGTTCGTTAATTAGAATCGACACGTGAAGCGCGACGGCCGTCACCAACCGCAGGACCGGCGACGGGAGATTCTCGAGGCGGCCGCCCGGGCGATTGCCGAGCACGGCTACTACGGCATGTCGATGCGCGCCCTGGCCAAGGCTACGGGCAAGAGTCTGGCAACCGCCTACAACTACTTCTCTTCCAAGGAGGAGATTCTCTTCGCGCTCCAGAAGGAGGCCTTCGAGACCTTGATCGGCGCGGCCGACCGAGCGCTCGCCGGCGTCGAGCCCGCGGGCTCTCGGCTCTATGTGTTCATCCTGAACCACATCTCCTACTTCACCGCCCACGCCGAGGTGATGCGGGTCCTGATCCACGAAGCCGGCTCGCTGCCCCCGGCGAAGCGGCGGGCGATTCGCAAGCTCAAGAGGGACTACTTCGAGATCGGCCGCGAGGTGATCGCTCGGCTCCTGAAGGAGGGGGGCGACCCGGCAGACGCGGCCGAGATCGAGCGCGTCAGCTACAGCCTGTTCGGCATGCTCAATTGGATCTACAGCTGGTACGAGCCGAACCGTCACGGCGGCGCGCAGGATCTCGCGCGAACCATGCACCAGCTGGTTCTCTGCGGCGCCGTCACCTCCTGTCCGGCGACGGGAGCCCGCAACGGCATGGACCGACACTTCGAGAAGATCGAGTCGCCGCCGCTGCTCGGCGGGACCGCCGTCGTCCGGCCGACTCGAGAGGAGGCGAGTCGATGACGACCGAGCGCCTGCGCTCGTGGCGGATGACGGAGGCCGGCAAGCCGCTGGTACTGACCGAGGCCCCGCTGCCGGTTCCGGGACCGGGAGAGGTTCTGCTCGAGGTCGCGGCCTGCGGCTTGTGCCATACCGACTTCGCGTTTCTCTACGGCGGCGTCCGACCCAACGCGCCGCTGCCCCTGACACTCGGCCACGAGATCGTCGGCCGCGCCGTGGCCGCGGGCCCGGGACTCGAAGACGCCGTCGGCCGCTCGTTCCTGGTGCCCGCGGTGCTGCCCTGCGGTGAATGCGAGCTCTGCCGGGCGGGGCGCGGCAACGTCTGCCGGGACCAGAAGATGCCGGGCAACGATCTCGACGGCGGCTTCGCCTCCCATTTCCTGGGGCCCGCCAGGTTCCTCTGTCCGATCTCGAACGGCGGCGAGAAGTTCGAGCATCTGGCGGTCGTCGCCGACGCCGTCGGCACCGCGTATCAGTCCGTGGTGCGCGCCGGCGTCGCCGCGGACGATCCGGTCGTGGTGATCGGCGCCGGTGGCGTCGGCACGTTCGCTCTCCAGACCGCCCGGCACCTGGGCGCGCACACCATCGCGATCGACGTCGACGGCGGGCGTCTGGCGGCGATCTCGAGCCACACCGATCTGTCTCTCGACGCCGGCGGGCTGGGTCCGAAGGACATCCGCCACGCCGTGGCCGACTTCGAGGCCGCCCGGGGGATTCCCTCGCATCGGCGCAAGATTCTCGAGTGCTCGGGAACCGCCTCCGGTCAGCAGACCGCGTGGTCGCTGCTGACCCACGACGCGACCCTGGTGGTGGTCGGCTTCACCATGGAGAAGGTCTCGGTGCGCTTGTCGAACCTGATGGCCTTCGACGCTCGCGCCTTCGGCAACTGGGGCTGTCTGCCCGAGCACTTCCCCGCCATCCTGAAGCTGGTCGCCGCGGGCAGGATCGAGATCGAGCCCTTCGTCGAGTGCCATCCGATGACGAGCCTCAACCGGCTGCTCGCCGAGGAGCACCACCGGCGGCGACCGATCGTGATTCCGCGCTTCTGAGGAGATCGCCATGCAAGATCGCGAGCTGAACAACCACGAGCTGATCGCCGAAGCGGAGCTCCGGAGCGTCCGCTTCGAGCGCCGGCCCCTGCGCCGGCCGGGAGGCGAGCCGATCGACGGCCTGTGCAACGCCTGGATCACGCTCGACAATCCCAGGCAGCTCAACTCCTACACCACGGCCGCGGTCAAGGAGGTCATCCTCGCGTTCCGCCGGGCGTCGATGCAGCGCGACGTGGTCTGCGCCGTCTTCACCGCGGTCGGCGACCGCGCCTTCTGTACCGGCGGCAACACCGCCGAGTACGCCGAGGTCTACGCCGGGCGACCGCTGGAGTACCGCCAGTACATGCGGCTCTTCAACGACATGGTCACGACGATCCTCGAGTGCGACAAGCCGGTCATCAACCGCGTCAACGGCATGCGGCTCGCCGGCGGGCAGGAGATCGGCATGGCCTGCGACTTCACCCTCGCCGCCGATACCGCGGTGTTCGGCCAGGCCGGTCCCAAACACGGCTCGGCGCCCGACGGCGGCTCGACCGACTTCCTGCCGCTCTACGTCGGCTTCGCCAGGGCGATGGAATCCTGCACCTTGTGCGAGTCGTGGAGCGCCTACGAGGCGCACCGCTTCGGGCTGGTCAACGACGTCGAGCGGGTGCTCAAGGAGAACGGCGAGTTCATCGCCGACCCGCGGGTGATCACCGACCGCTGGCTCGACCGGCAGGGCCGGATCGTCTACGGCCGCTTCAAGCAGGGCGACGAGCTCGCCGAGGCCAAGCAGCGGCTGGGCGCCTGCGAGGTCGATTTCTCTCGCCTCGACGCGGCCGTCGAACAGCTGGCCTGGAAGCTGGCCCTCACCATGCCCGATTGCACGACCAAGACCATCGAGTCGTTGCGCAAGCACAAGCTCCAGCACTGGCACCGCAACCGGGAATCGAACCGCGCCTGGCTGTCCCTCAACATGGCGACCGAGGCCAAGGCCGGGTTTCCCGCGTTCCACTTCGGCGAGCGCGGTCAGCGCGAGGTCGACTTTCTCGAGCTGCGCCGGCGCCTGGCCACCGGCCAGCCCTGGAGCGACGAGCTGATCGCCGCCGTCTCGCCGCCGCGAGCGAAACGGGAGATCGCCTGACGAGGCCGGCGATGGGCACGAGGGACGAGACGCCGCCCCGCGTCTTCGACTGGGGCCGCACCGATCCGGACCGGGTTCTGGATCTCTGCCGAGAGCTGGTCGAGGACTCCGACTACCCCACCGTCAGGCGCTGGCGGGAGGCCGGCGGCAAGGTGATGGGGCACTTCCAGGTCTACTTCCCGGAGGAGCTGGCGCACGCGGCCGGCGTCCTGCCGGTGAAGATCCGCGGCGCCCTCGTCGACGCCAACCAGGCCGAGTCGCGCTTCGGGTCCTACCTGTGCTCGATCCTCAAGAGCTCTCTCGAGCTCGCCCTCTCGGACAAGCTCGAGCTCGACCTGTTCGTCAGCCACCCCATCTGCGACGCCGCGCGCAACCTCGCCGCCGTCTGGGGGCGCAGCGTCGACTACCCCTGTCAGATCCTCTACCTGCCGCAGAACGCCAACTCGGCGCACTCTCTGACCTACCTCGCGGCGGAGTATGGGCGGATGCTGCGCACGCTCGAAGCGATCGCCGGCCGGTCGGTCACCGGCGCCGACCTGCGCCGCTCGATCCGGGTCTTCAATCGCAATCGCGCCCTCTTGCGGGAGCTCTACGCCATCAAGCGCGACACGCCCTGGCTGCTGGCCGCCGAAGAGGGGTACGTCTTGACCGCGCTCGCCGGCATCCTGCCGCGCGAAGAGCACAACGAGCTGCTCGAGTGGCTGCTGCCGAGGATCCGCCGACGCGACCGCAGACGCCAGGACCGCATCCGGATCGTGTTCGAAGGCGGATTCTGCGAACAGCCGCCACTGGATCTGATCCGCACCATCGGCCGGTCGTGCTACCTGGTCGACGACGACCTGCTCATCGGCCTGCGCTGGATCGTCGAGGACGTGCCCGACGACGGCGACCCGCTTGCCGATCTGGCCCGGGCCTACCTCGAGTCTTCCTCCTACAGCCCGGTCCAGCACGACCTGCGCAAGCCGAAGGAGCGGATGCTGCTCGAACGGATCGAACGGGCGGGCGCCGACGCGGCCATCGTCGGCGCGGCCAAGATGTGCGAGCCGGGGCTCGAGGAGCAGGTCGCCTACACCCAGGCTCTCGACGGACGCGAAGTGCCCTACTTTGTGAGCGAGTTCCAGGAGAACATGTCGAGCTTCGAGCACCTCGAGCTGCAGCTCGAGACGTTTGCCGAGAACCTGCTCTTCGCCTGAGACGGTGCCAGACTCGTGACGGGACAGCCAGTGAACGGAGCTCCGCAGATCATCGGCCGCGGCCGCGAGCAGGGGGCGCTGCTGT
>JBFGLX010000194.1:0-6750 GCA_041575955.1 Thermoanaerobaculia bacterium | reverse complement strand
TTGTAGGCGGTCGACTGGAAGCTCTCCGGCGCGCCGGCCAGGGCGGCCGGGTCGTAGACCTTGGTCCGGATGGCGGCGTGCGGGCAGACCAGCGCGCACTGGTTGCACTGGATGCACACCTTCTCGTCCCAGAGCGGGATCTCGGCGGCGATGTTGCGCTTCTCCCAACGGCTGGTGCCGACCGGCCAGCTGCCGTCGACCGGGAAGGCGCTGACCGGCAGCAGGTCGCCCTTGCCGGCGACCAGGACGGCGGTGATCTTCTGCACGAAGTCGGGCGCCAGGTCGGAGATCACCGGCGGCCGGCTGCGGCGGGAGGTGACCTCGCCCGGCGGCTCCAGCGGCTCCAGCGTCGCCAGCGCCTGCTCGACCGCGCGGTGGTTGCGCGCCACCAGCTCGGGGCCCCGGCGACCGTAGCTCTTCTCGATCGCCTCCTTGATCAGACCGATGGCGGTCTCGACCGGCATCACGTTGGCGAGCGCGAAGAAGCAGGTCTGCATCACGGTGTTGATCCGGCCCCCGAGCCCGCAGTCGCGGGCGACGCCATCGGCGTTGACGACGAACACCCGCAGCCGCTTTTCGAGGATCGACGCCTGGAGCTCCCGCGGCAGCCGGTCCCACGCCTCCGCCGCCGGCCAGGGTGAGTTGAGCAGCAGCGTCGCCCCGGGCATCGCGTGCTCGGCGACGTCGAAGCGGTCGAGGAAGTCCCACTGATGGCAGGCGACGAAGCTGGCGCGCCGGATCAGATAGGTCGAGCGGATCGGCGCGTCGCCGAAGCGCAGGTGCGAGATGGTCACCGCGCCCGCCTTCTTCGAGTCGTAGACGAAGTAGCCCTGCGCGTGCATCCTGGTCTCTTCGCCGATGATCTTGATCGAGTTCTTGTTGGCGCTGACCGTGCCGTCGGCGCCGAGACCGTAGAACAGGGCGCGCACCCGCCCGTCGGGCTCGATGTCGAACTCCCGGTCGACGTCGAGGGACAGGTGGGTGACGTCGTCCACCAGGCCGACGGTGAACCGGGAGCGCGGCCGCTCCGAGCCGAGCTCGTCGAAGACCGTCTTGACGCAGGCCGGGTCGAACTCCTTGGACGCCAGCCCGTAGCGGCCACCGATCAGCTCGAGTGGCGGGCCGCCGTTGCCGCGCCGCCCGGCCGCCTCGAGCGCGGTGAGGACGTCCTGGAAGAGCGGCTCGGCCGGGGCACCGGGCTCCTTGGTCCGATCGAGCACCGCCAGTCTGCGCACGCTCGGCGGCAGAGCGGCGGCGAACGCCGCGGCCGAGAACGGGCGCAGGAGCCGCACCTGGAGCAGACCGAGACGCTCGCCGGCGGCGTTCAGGTGATCGATCGTCTCGCGGCAGGTCTCGGCGGCCGACCCCATCAGCACGATGGCCCGGTCGGCCTCCGGGTGGCCGTGGTAGTCGAACAGGCGGTAGCGGCGGCCGCAGCTCTCGGCCAGGCGGTCCATCGCCCGCTGGACGATCTCCGGACAGGCGTCATAGAACGGGTTGGCGGCCTCGCGGGCCTGGAAGAAGGTGTCGGGGTTCTGGGCCGTGCCGCGGATCTGCGGGCGGTCGGGGGTGAGGGCGCGGCGCCGATGGTGCTCGATCCAGCGCGGGTCGATCAGCTGGCGCAGCTGGTCGTCGGAGAGCGTCTCGAGGCGGTTGATCTCGTGCGAGGTCCGGAAGCCGTCGAAGAAGTGCAGGAACGGCACCCGGCTCTCGAGCGTGGCCATGTGGCTGACCAGCGCCAGGTCCTGCGCCTCCTGCACCGACGCCGAGGCCATCAGGGCGAAGCCGGTGCCGCGGGCCGACATCACGTCCGAGTGGTCGCCGAAGATCGACAGCGCGTGGGTGGCGAGCGTGCGTGCCGACACGTGCAGGACGAACGGCGTCAGCTCGCCGGCGATCTTGTACATGTTGGGGAGCATCAGGAGCAGCCCCTGCGAGGCCGTGAAGGTGGTCGCCAGCGAGCCCGCCTGGAGGGCGCCGTGCACTGCCCCCGCGGCGCCCCCTTCCGACTGCATCTCGACCACGTCCGGAACGGTCGACCAGACGTTGGGCCGCCCCTCGGCCGACCAGGCGTCGGCCAGCTCGCCCATCGGCGAGGCCGGCGTGATCGGATAGATGGCGATGACCTCGCTCAGGCGATAGGCGATCGAGGCGGCCGCCTCGTTGCCGTCGACCATCGACAGGTTTGGAAGTTTCGACTCGGGTTCGCTAGCGACTCTCGAAACGACCGCGTTCGGCTTGGCCTGCATTTTCTACCGGCTCCCTGCTGCGCCGTGGCATGTGGCTGAATCCTCGCTCTGCCCCCGGGCAGGCTAGCAGCGGGCCCTCCGGCCGGCACCACCCGGTGGGGTAGCCGGGCGACGGCGGCCCCCTATCCGGCCCGGTGGGGCCGAGCCCGACCGGTGGCGCTTTGCGAACCGCCTCTCTTTCCGTATGATTCTCACGTCGTGAGGCTGTTTCCGGGCAGGGGAGCCACTCCAGAACCGTCGCCGCTGCGGCGTCGCCTTGTGCGCGCGGTGGTCGGCTCGGTCGCGCTCGCTCTGGCGCTGTTTCACCTGCGCCTCTTCTGGGAGCGAGTGAGCGACCAGAGCGTCCTGGAGCCGGTGGTGGCGGCCAAGTGGCTGCTCACCGCGCTCGTGCTCGGCGGGCTCTGGCGACTCAAGGCGCGCGGCTACCGGCTGCTCGCCGGCCGCCGCGCCGGCGTCTTCTGGCTCCTGGCGCTGCTGCTGCACGTCCAGCTGCCGGTGGCGCCGGCGGCCGAGCTGACCGGGCCCGTCGATCTCGGCTGGCTGTTCGCGCTGCCGGCGACCGTCTCGGTCGGCGCGGCGGTCGCGCTCGCCCTCGGACTCGTCCTGGCGCTGCGCGCCCGGGCGTCGGCCCGGCCGCCCCGGGTGGCCCTGGAGATCAGCACCCACCGTTTGGGCAGGCCGGTCGCGGGCTCGCTGCCGGGGCTCCTGTCGCGCCCCCCGCCCGTCCTCTCCTGAGCCCTCGGATCCTCGCGCCGGCGCGCGCCTGAGCGCGCCCGGAAACGCGCCGCCCCCAGCGGAAAGCGGGGAGCGGACCCTCGATCCAGCGTGGCTCGGCCGGTCCCGACTCCGGCCGACGCCCGGGAAAGGAAACGAACTTGACTCTCGACCCACTTCATCAGGCGGTGCTCCATTTGCCGCTCGTTACGACGATCTGCTCGATCGTCTTCTGCTACCAGCTTTTCTCCAGGTACCGGAGCAAGGGCGGCGGCCTGCATCTGCTCTGGTGGGGCATCGGCATGGCCACCTACGGCCTCGGCACCCTGACCGAGTCGCTCACCACTGTGCTCGGCTGGCACCCCTTCATCTTCCGCTCCTGGTACGTCGCCGGCGCCTTCCTGGGCGGCTACCCGCTCGCCCAGGGCTCGATCTACCTGCTGATGAGCCGGCGCTTCGCCCACCTCTCGGCCTGGATCGTGAGCTCGTTCATCGCGGTGGGCGGGGTTCTGGTCTTCCTGTCGCCCCTCGATCTCTCACTGGTCGAGCCCCACCGGCTGTCGGGCGCGGTCCTCGAGTGGCGCTGGGTCAGGCTGCTGACCCCGTTCGTCAACCTCTACGCGGTGTTCTTCCTGGTCGGCGGCGCGGTGGTCTCGGCCCTCCGCTTTCGCGGCGCCCCCGGCCTGCGCCACCGCTACGTCGGCAACGTCCTGATCGCCGCTGGCGCGATCCTGCCGGGCATCGGGGGCACTGCCACCCGGGCCGGCTACGTCGAGGTCCTCTACGTCACCGAGCTGGCGGGTCTGGTGCTGATCTACGCCGGCTACCGTTTGAACATCTCCCAGAAAAACCACGTCGGGGCCGCCGCCGTTCGGCTGGCCGCTCCGCTTCGAAAGGAACCCACCATGACTGCGAAAGCGATGATTGCACTGCTGGCGCTGGCGGCCTCGGTCGTCCTCGGCCCGGCGAGCCCGGCCTGGGCGATCGACGCGTCCGAAGACGCTGCCCAGATGCCCAAAGTCGAAGCCCGGGCGACGTCCACCGCCCCCGAAGAGGGCGAGCCTGCCGAGGACGGCGGCGCGCCCGAAGTCTCCTTCTTCGCCGTGACCACCGTTACCGCCACCGGCTCGGAGGCCGATCCGTTCGAGCTCTCGACCCCGGTCAGCGTCTTCCGCGCCGAGGAGATCGAGCGCCGGCAGCCGAACAACGCGGTCGAGCTGCTGCGCGACCAGCCGGGCGTCGACGTCAACGGCGTCGGCCCGAACCAGGCGCGTCCGGTCATTCGCGGCGTGCGCGGCCTGCGCGTGCTGTTCCTCGAGAACGGGCTGCGCATGAACAACCCGCGCCGCCAGACCGATTTCGGCGAGATCTCCGGCCTGGTGGACATGGAGAGCGTCGAAGCGCTCGAAGTGGTGCGCGGCCCGGCCTCGGTGCTCTACGGCACCGACGCGATCGGCGGCGTGCTGAACCTGATCACCCGGGTGGCCGCGCCGGGCGAAGGCCTGCGCGGCTCGGCCGGCCTGCGCTACGGCTCGAGCGGCGACCAGCGGCGCGCCCAGGCCGGGGTGGAGAAGCGCGGCGAGCGCTGGTCGTTCAACCTCGGTGGCTCGCTGAGCGAGAGCTCGGACTACGAGTCGGCCTCGGGCACGTTCGGCGACATCCGGCTCGGCGACGGCGTCCCGGTGATCGACAGCGGCGTCGACGAGGGCTCGCTCTACGGCCGCGCCGACTACGCCGCCGGCGAGCGCCACACGGTCTTCTTCCGCTTCAACCGCTACCGCGCCGACGAGGCCGGCTTCGGCTTCGTCGATCCGGACCTGATCGACGACGACTCGGGCGCTCGAATTCGCATTCTCTATCCGTATCAGGACTTCGACCGCTACACCGTCGGCTACCAGGGGTTCGAGCTCGGCACTCCGCTCGCCGATTCGGCCGAGGTCCAGCTCTACCACCAGAGCAACGAGCGCGAGCTGGTCAACGACATCGACATCAACATCGGCCCGATCGGCCCCGGGTTTCCGAACTCGTCTGTCGAGGCCGACACGCTCAACTTCACCGACATCGACACCCTCGGCCTGCGCGCCGAGATGAACAAGATGCTCGGCGACCGCAACCTGCTCACCTGGGGCGTCGAGGCGTACGACGACGACTCGCGCAACACCGATTTCTCGGTGACGACGCTGCGGCTGCGTTTTCCCTTCCCGCCGTTCGAGGCGCCGATCGTGAGCACCGACAGCGTCGCCAACGTGCCCAACGCCACGAACTCGAGCTGGAGCCTCTTCGCCCAGGACGAGATGCTGCTCGGAGACCGCTTCAAGGTGATCCTCGGACTGCGCTACCAGCGGGTGGAGACCGGCGCGGAGCCGACCCCCGGCTGGGACACCGCGGGGCTCGACTTCAAGGACGACAACCTGGTCGGCGCGCTCAACCTCGTCTACGAGATCTCCGACAACCTCAATCTGATCGGCTCCTACGGTACCGCCTTCCGCTCGCCCAACCTGGTCGAGCGCCTGTTCAACGGCATCACGCCCGAGGGCATCGGGTTCCAGCTGCTGAACCCCGACCTGGTCTCCGAGGAGAGCGAGAACGTCGACGTCGGCATCAAGTACCGGCGCCCGAACGCCATCTTCGAGGCGATCTACTTCCGCAACGACCTGACGGACGGTATCGTCCAGTACTTCCTGTCGCCGGCCGAGATCGCCCAGCTGCCCCAGGAGATCCGCGACCAAATCGACATGTCCGGGGTCGACTTCGTCGTCCAGCAGCGCAACGCCAACAGCCTGAGATTCGAGGGCCTCGAGGTCCTGTTCGGCTACCGGGCCGCCAACGGCGTCTCGGTCGGCGGCAACCTGACGCACCTGGACGCCGAGTCGAGCGACAGCCTCAACCCGCCGACCGGCGACACCTACGAGGACAAGTACGTCGGCTGGCTGCGCTGGGACCCGCCGGGTGGCCGCTACTGGGTCGAGTACCGGCTGCGCCACAACGGCTCCGGCAACCTCAACCTGCAGCCCAACGAGCCGGCGCCGCCGGTCGGCCGCAGCCTGCCGTCGTTCAGCGTCCACACCCTGAGCGGCGGCGTCACCCTGTTCGAGCGCGGCCGCCAGGAGCACCGGATCGGCGTGGTGCTCGAGAACCTGACCGACGAGCTCTACTCGGAGTTCTCGAACGCCAGCTTCTTCCGGCCGCAGCCGGGGCGGAGCGTGACGGTCAGCTACCGGGTGCGGATGTAGCGGGCGCTCGGCCTGCTCATCGCTTTTCGAGGGGAGGGCCCCGGCCCTCCCCTCCCGGTCAGGGTCGGCCCAGCCGGAAGGTAGTCCAGCGGCTGAGGTCGCCGCTGAACTTGCCAAGGGCGCATCCCGGTGCTGCCGGTCGCAGTGGTCTACGAGCCCTTCCCCAACGCCGACGGTCAGAACAGCGCCAGCTACGCCACGGTAAAGGGCCTGGGGTCCACCGTCAAGCTGTCGTTCGGCGGCTCGTCGTCAACCACGCGGCCAAAGATCGGCACCCTCACCGAGATCAAAGACCAGGCCGCGAAGCTCGGTGCGCAGCTCAAGCAATTCACCAGCGAGGACCCCAAGAAGGTGGACGCCAAGAAGGTGGCGAGGCGCTTACGAGAATCTCCTCAGGGATCGACTTCTTTCTCGGCAAGGAAACCAAATCCGAGACCCTCGCCGAGTCGACCACTAGCGAGGAGGCTCTGGCGGTCTTTGATCTCGTGGCGGACGGGTTCGGCACCGAAGAGAACGATGGCGGACCCGGGATTGGCGACTTGATCGTCTATCTC
>JBFGLX010000193.1:0-6796 GCA_041575955.1 Thermoanaerobaculia bacterium | reverse complement strand
GGCGATCGGCCAGAAGGACCCCGAGAAGATCTCCAAGGCGCTCTTCGGCCTCAAGAAGCGCGAGTACTTCTTCCGCTACAAGCGGCATCCGCACACCAAGGAGGAGGTCGAAGCCTCGATCGCCGCGCTCAAGGAGGACGCCGCCGAGCAGCTCGCGGCGGTCTCGCCGGGCGGCAAGCCGCGGATTCGGGTGCTGCTGACCGGCGGCACCGGCTTCGTCGGCCAGGAGTTCCTCTGGCAGGCGGCGCACCGCGACGAGATCGCCGAGGTGGTGGTCCTGATCCGCCCCAAGGAGATCCGCGATCGCAAGACCAAGGAGGTCGTCAAGACCCTGTCGCCGGCCGAGCGCGGCCAGGATCTGCTGCGGCGGCTGTGGCTCGACGGCAGCGAGGCGGCGACCAAGTTCCGGTTCATCGCCGGCGACGTCGAGCAGCCCAAGCTGGGCATCGACGAGGGCGAGTTCGAGCGCCTGTCGGACACGCTCACGCACGTCGTCCACTGCGCCGCCAGCGTCGCCTTCGACGACCCCTACGACGTCTCGTTTCGCGCCAACGTCACCGGCACGCTCAACGCGCTGCGCTTCTCGCACGCGCTCCAGGAGGTCGACGGCAGCCCGTTCGTGGCGCACGTCAGCATCGAGACGTCGTACATTCACGGCCGCCACATCCGCGCCCCGGCGCGCGAGGACGAGATCGTCTTCCCGCGCAAGTTCTACAACAACTACTACGAGCTGACCAAGGCGATGGCCTCGATCGAGACCGAGAGGTTCATGCTCGACAAGGGGCTGCGGGTCATCCAGCTCTGTCCGGCGATCGTGATCGGCGAGGAGCGCGCCGGCAACAATCGGGGCGACACCAAGGTGGTCAACGCGCCGATCAACCTCTTCGGCCGCGCCAGCGAGGCGAAGGCCCAGGGGAACAGCCGGTTCGAGCGCTCGAAAATCTCGGCCCTGGCGCGGCTCGCGTGCATCTTTCCCGCCGATCCGTCGGCCGAGATCAACATGATCACCGTCGATCGGGTGGCGGCGGGCATGGTCGCGGCGCTGACCCGGCCGCAGGCGGTCGGCGAGCGCGTGCACCTGGCGTCGGACAATCGGATCAAGTCCGAGCAGATCCGCGACATCGTCAGGGAGGAGGTCGGCGCCAAGGTCACGCTGGCGGAGCCGACCCTCCATCGCACGGTGACCCTGCCGCTGCTCACCGGCGTGCTGCGCCGCCTGAAGCAGCCCAAGGTGGCCTACGCGATGGAGAAGCTGGGCACGATCTTCGCGGGCTACTCGGAGTGGGGTCAGCCGGTGCACGAGGTCGGTAACGACGTGCGGATCCTCGGCCTCTCGGCCGAGCGCCCGAACTCGGAGCACGCCTTCCGGATGCTCTGCCGGCACAATCGCTACGTCCAGGAGTACGGCAAGATCCGCGATCTCGACGAGATCTCGCGGCGCGAGAAGATCTGGTGGGACCTGATGCTCGAGCTCGAGCGGGAGACCGGCGGGCCGGTCGGCGCCATGCCGGCCAAGGCGTTCCGCAAGTGGATCGGCGAGCGGCTCGATCTCAAGAGCTTCGAGCACAAGAGCTAGTCATCTACATACCCTCACTTCTGAACGAATGAGTCGAGTTTTCGACGGAGTGGGTGCCGGGCGCGGGCGTCCCTCTCCCCCCGCGAGGGGGTGGAGAGGGATCGAGGGTGAGGGGGGCGATTCGGTGGAATCATGCGGTCGATCGTCCTGAGGCTCCTGGCGGCGTCGCTGGGCGTCTTGCTGGCCCTGGCCGCCGCCGAGGTCGCGCTCCGCCTCTTCGACCAACCGGAAGTGCTCCCGACGGCCTCGACCGAAGAGACCCGGGCCAGCACCTCGCGCTTCCCCGACTTTCGCAAGCGGGTCTACCGCATCGAGAAGGAGCCGAGCACGTTTCGCATCCTGATCCTCGGCGATTCGTTCTCCTGGGGCTGGGGCGTGAACCGCGACCAGGTCTACGCGGAGCGGCTGCGCCGCTGGCTGCCGAAGCTCGAATCGGATTACCGCTTCGAGGTCGTCAACTGGAGCCGGCCGGGCTGGAACACCTGGGAGGAGTGGCTGTCGATTCGCGACCAGCTGGCCGACTGGCGTCCCGACCTCGTGATCCTGGGCTACGTCTTCAACGACGCCGAGCCCACCAACCTGCGCGAGCGCGAGCGCGGGCGGGTCGATCTGGTCCGGCGAATTCCTCGAAGCGGCATCGGCTCGCTTCTCTACACGCACAGCCGGGTCGCGCGGCGGCTCTGGAACGCGGTGGAGAATCGCCGCATGCGCCGGACCCTGACCGCCTACTACCACGGTCTCTACGAGACGTCCGGCTGGATCCAGACCCAGCGTGGCCTGCGCCGGCTGCGCGGCGCGGCCGCGGAGCTCGGCATCCCGCTGCTGGTCGTCATCTTCCCGATCTTCGACTCGCAGCTCGACGACGCCTACGCCTACCGCGAGCTGCACGCCCTCGTCGCCGAGACCGCGCGCCGGATGAAGATCCGCTGCCTCGACCTGCTGCCGAGCTACGACGGGATCGACGCCCGCAAGCTCGCCGTCGTGCCGTTCACCGACGCCCACCCCAGCCCGCTGGCCCACCGGATCGCGGCCGCCGCGATCCTCGACTACCTGATCGACGAAGAGCTGATCCCCGCCCGAAAGACTCAGACGGATTCCCAGCCCTCGGATTCGTAGCGGACGATGGCTTCGAGCGACACACGAATGGCCCGCTCCCAGCCTTCGACCAGCCGCTCGTTGACGCCCTCGAAGACCACCTCGCCGGTGACCAGGTTGCCCGACACCGCCGAGATCATCGCCGCGCGCAGGCCGCGCCGCGAGGCGACCACGTAGATCGCGGCGCTCTCCATCTCGACGTTGAGCAGGCCGTGCGCCACCAGCATGTCGATGTGCTCGGGGGTCTCGCCGTAGAAGCCGTCGTCGGTGGCGTTGAGGCCCACGTGCACCTTGACCGACGGATCGGCCGCCGACGCCTCGCGGGCGGTCTCGATCAGGGCATGGGTCAGGTAGTGGTCGGGCACGGCGGGAAAGCCGTCGCGGACGTAGAAGCGGGTCGTGCCCTCGTTGCGCATCGACCCGGTGCTGATCACCAGGTCGCCGAGGTCGATGTCCTCCCGCAGCGCGCCGGTGGAGCCGACACGGATGAAGTGGGTGGCGCCGATGTTGGCCAGCTCCTCGACCGCGATCGCCGCCGACGGACAGCCCATGCCGGTCGAGGTGGCGCTGACCACGATACCCTTGTAGCTACCGGTCACGGTTCGATGCTCGCGATGGAACGCGATCTCGCGAGCGTCGTCGAGGTGCTTGGCGATCCGCAGCACGCGGTCGGGATCGCCCGGCAGGAGAACGTACTTGCCGACGTCGCCCGGCTCCAGATGAACGTGGTACTGCCGCTTGCCGACCGTGTAGCTCGCCTTGTCGAGGGTGCCCATGGGTCTCCTTCGCAGTCGTCGACGAGGAATAGTACCCGGGAGCCCGGCCGATGAGCGGGCGGGGCCGCGTCGGCGGCCTGCTCGCCCCGCTGCCGATCGGCGCCGGCGACGTCGAAGGCTTCATCGCCGCGTTCGTCAACAACCTGGTCCAGCTCCTGATCCTGGCACCGCTGTGCATCTACGTGGTCGGGCTGTCGCCGGGTCTGGTCTACGGCCGCATCCTGCCGGGGGTCGCGATCTCGTTTCTGGTCGGCAACCTCTACTACGCCGCGCTGGCGGTGAGGCTCGCCCGCCGGGAGGGCCGGACCGACGTCTGCGCCCTCCCCTACGGCATCAGCACGCCGGGCCTGATCGCCCACGTCTTCCTGGTCATGCTGCCCGCCAAGCAGCTCGCCATCGCGCAGGGCCTCGCGGAACCCGAGCGGGTCGCCTGGCAGGCCGGCCTGGTCGCCTGCCTGGTGGGCGGCCTGATCGAATTCGGCACGGCCTTCGTCGCCGACCCCATCCGGCGCGCCACGCCGGCGGCCGCCATGCTGGCGACCCTGGCCGGAATCGGGGTGGGGTTCCTGGGCCTGAGCTTCCTGTTCCAGATCTACGCCGCGCCGGTGGTCGGCCTGACGACGCTGGTCCTGGTGTTCATCCTCTACTTCGGGCGGGTGCGCTTCGCCGGCAAGCTGCCCGGGACGCTGCTGGTGCTGGCCGTCGGGACGATTCTCGCCTGGATCACCGGCATCGCGCCGGTGGGCGGCGGCGCGGTCGAGCCGCTCGCGCACCTCGGGCTCTACCTGCCGCGGCCGGCGCTCTTCGACCTGTGGACCGGACTCTCCGGCGGGCACATCCTGCCCTACCTCTCGATCATCCTGCCGATCGGCCTGCTCGGCGCCCTCGCCTCGCTCCAGAACATCGAGAGCGCCGAGGCCGCCGGCGACGCCTATCCGCCGCGCCCCTGCCTGGTGGTGAACGGCCTGGGCACCATGGCCGCCAGCTTCTTCGGATCGCCGTTCCCGACCTCGATCTACATCGGCCATCCGGCCTGGAAACGCATGGGGGCCCGCGCCGGCTACTCGGTGCTGAACGGCACCGGGCTGCTGCTGGTGAGCCTGACCGGAACCATGAGCCTCCTCGCCTGGGCGATCCCGGCCGAGGCCGGGATCGCGATCATCCTCTGGATCGGCATCATCATCGCGGCGCAGGCCTACGAAGTGGTGCCGGCGCGCTACGTGCCGGCGGTGGTGGTCGGCATGATGCCCGGGATCG
The DNA here is from genome assembly GCA_041575955.1 of Thermoanaerobaculia bacterium. Classification (GTDB taxonomy): domain Bacteria; phylum Acidobacteriota; class Thermoanaerobaculia; order Multivoradales; family JAHEKO01; genus JAHEKO01. Next base: position 2,092 of record JBFGLX010000193.1, on the reverse strand, counting down.
CCGCGTGGGCGATCCTGACCGTGAAGTCGACCCTGCGCGGGGTCGAGCAGCTCGCTCCCGGCGAGGGCCTCTTCAGCCCGCGCCTGCTCGAGGCCGCCGAGGCCAACGGCGCCTATCTGGCCGGAGGGTTCGCGCTCGAGATCGGCTTCCTCTACGCGGCCATGATCCTGTCGGCCATGACCGTCTGTATCGTCGACCGCCGCTTCCTCCGCGCCGCCGCCTGGAGCCTGGCGGCCGCCCTCCTGAGCCTGAGCGGGCTTCTGCACGCCTTCAGGTTCACCGACGGCGACACGCTGGTGGACCTGCCGCTGCTCCACCTTCTGGGACGTTCGTCCGACGGCGGCTCCGCCGGCGGCTGGACCGCCCTCTTTCCGGCCTGGCGGTTCGCGCTCGCCTACCTGCTGGTCGCGGCGATCCTGGTCGCCGCCCGCTGGCTCACCCAACCGGTCGCCGATGATTCGTGATTCCGCGCTGATCGCTCCCGACCTGCCGCTGATCGATCTCCACCGGCACCTCGACGGCAACGTCCGGCTGGACACCATCGTAGAGCTCGGCCGCCGCTTCGGCGTTGAGCTGCCCGGCCGGAACGTCGAGGAGCTGCGCCCGCACGTCGAGGTGACCGGCGTCGAGCCGGATCTCGTCACCTGGCTCGGGCGGCTCCTGTGGATGATCCGCGTGCTCGGCGACTACGACGCCTGTCGGCGGATCGCGCGCGAGAACGTGGAAGACGCGCATGCCGAGGGGCTCGACTACGTCGAGCTGCGCTTCAGTCCGTCCTACATGGCGCGGCCGCACGGCCTCGATCCGGTGGCGGTGACCGGGGCGGTGATCGACGGCGTCGGCGAAGGGAGCGCGGCGACCGGACTGCCGGTGAAGCTGATCGGCATCCTGAGCCGCACGTACGGTCCCGAAGCGTGCGCGGTCGAGCTCGACGCGCTGCTTGCCCACCGCGAGTGGATCACCGCTCTCGACCTCGCCGGCGACGAAGCGAGCTGGCCGGCGGAGCTGTTCGTCGAGCACTTCGCGCGCGGCCGCGACGCCGGTTGGGAGATCACCGTGCACGCGGGCGAGGCCGGGGGCGCCGACAGCGTCTGGGCCGCGATCGACCGCCTGGGCGCCACCCGCATCGGCCACGGAGTGCGCGCGATCGACGATCCGCGACTCCTGGACGCCCTCGCCGAGCGCCGGATCGGCCTCGAGGTCAACCTGACCGGCAACCTCCAGACCAGCACGGTGCCGTCGCTCGCCGAGCATCCGCTGCGGCGCTTCCTCGAGCTCGGACTGCTGGCGACGATCAACACCGACAACCCGGTGGTGATCGGGTTCGACCTGCGGCACGAGTACGAATCCGCCGCTTCGGCCGCCGGCCTCGACCCGGGCCAGATCCGCCAGGCGCAGGCCAACGCCCTCGAGATCGCCTTCCTGACCCCCGCCGAGGGCCGCCGGTTGAGAGAGCTCGCGCGGCGCCCCACACCACCCCCCGAAGCCCCCTGACTCACCGGTCACGCCCAACATGGAGTGGGGGCGTCCCTCACCCCCCGCGAGGGCGGGAGAGGGTGAGGGGCGATCCGATCGCCTACCCCTTGAACGGCCAGAGCCAGGCCAGCACGCTCGCCATCAGCAGGGCGTAGAACACGCCGTCCGCCATCTCCTTCAGCACCACTCCCCAGGGCCGGCCGAACCAGATCGACTGGGTCGGGGCCGCTCCGACGTAGGCGAGGACGGCGAAGAACCCGGCCATCTTCAAGACCGACAGGTACTGGGTGCCGAAACCGAGGATCCGGTAGCTGGCGGCCGCCACCAGGATGGCCAGCACCAGCGTGTGCAGGAAGTGCAGCAGCAGGCTCTTGCCCATCTTCATCGGGTTGCCCTTGCACACGACTACCGTGCCCACCGGCCCCACCTCGCACTTCTTCAGGAACTCGGGATTCTTCATCTCCTTGTGGTCGGCGTGCGGGAACTGGTACTGCCCCGGGCCGCTCATCCCCTCGCGAACGGCCGCGATCACCGCCTCCTCGTTCTTGAACTTCGCCCAGTCCTTCCTGTGGTGCGGCAGGAGCATCCAGACGACCCAGCTGGCGAGGAACACCGC
>JBFGLX010000192.1:0-6882 GCA_041575955.1 Thermoanaerobaculia bacterium | reverse complement strand
TGGCCGACAAGGGGCTCATCCGCCGCATCCAACCCGCCGGGTCGCCGGCGCGGTACGAGGACCGGGTCGGCGACAACCATCACCACCTGATCTGCCGGACGTGCGGCCGGATGGTGGACGTCGACTGCGCGGTCGGCGCCGCGCCGTGCCTGACCGCCGCCGCGGATTCGGGCTACGAGATCGACGAGGCCGAGGTGATCTTCTGGGGCCGCTGCCCCGAGTGCCTCGCCCAATCCTGAGGAGAATCGAGATGTCAGTCGAAGTCAGCAAGTGTCCAGTCGCCGCCCACACGGCCGTCGTCGGGGCGAGATCCAACCGCGACTGGTGGCCGAACCAGTTGAACCTGGACATCCTCCACCAGGGCTCGCCGCTGTCCGATCCGATGGGCGAGGAGTTCGACTACGCCGCCGAGTTCAAGAGCCTCGACCTGGCGGCGGTGAAGCAGGACCTGGTCGCGCTGATGACGACGTCGCAGGACTGGTGGCCGGCCGACTACGGCCACTACGGGCCGCTGTTCATCCGGATGGCGTGGCACAGCGCGGGCACCTACCGCATCAGCGACGGCCGGGGCGGCGCCTCTTCCGGCACCCAGCGCTTCGCGCCGCTCAACAGCTGGCCCGACAACGCGAACCTCGACAAGGCCCGCCGGCTGCTCTGGCCGGTCAAGCGCAAGTACGGCCGCAAGATCTCGTGGGCCGACCTGATGATCCTGGCCGGCAACTGCGCCCTGGAGTCGATGGGGTTCAAGACGTTCGGCTTCGCCGGCGGGCGCGAGGACGTCTGGGAGGCCGAGAAGGACATCTACTGGGGGCCCGAGACCGAGTGGCTCGGCGACGAGCGCTACAGCGGCGACCGGGAGCTCGCGAAGCCGTTCGGCGCCGTCCAGATGGGCCTGATCTACGTGAATCCGGAGGGGCCGAACGGCAACCCGGATCCGCTCGCCTCGGGCCGCGACATTCGCGAGACCTTCGCGCGCATGGCGATGGACGACTACGAGACCGTCGCGCTGGTCGCCGGCGGACACACGTTCGGCAAGTGCCATGGCGCGGTCGAGGACAAGTACCTCGGTCGCGAGCCCGAGGGGGCTTCGATCGAGGAGCAGGGCCTCGGCTGGAAGAACAGCCACGGCAGCGGCAACGCCGGCGACACGTTCACCAGCGGCATCGAGGGCGCCTGGACCACCGAGCCGGCGAAGTGGGACAACAACTACCTCGAGAACCTCTTCGGCTACGAGTGGCAGCTGACGAAGAGCCCCGCCGGCGCGCACCAGTGGACTCCCAAGGACGCGTCCGCGCAGGGCACGGTGCCGGACGCCCACGATCCGGAAAAGCGCCACGCCCCGATGATGACGACGGCGGACATGGCCCTCAAGATGGACCCGATCTACGCGCCGATCGCGAAGCACTTCCACGACCACCCGGAGGAGCTCGCGGAGGCGTTCGCCAAGGCCTGGTACAAGCTGACGCACCGCGACATGGGGCCGATCTCGCGCTACCTCGGCCCGGAGGTGCCGCAGGAGGAGCTGCTGTGGCAGGACCCCGTCCCCGAGGTCGATCACGAGCTGATCGGGCCGGAGGACGTCGCCGCGCTCAAGGGCAAGATCCTCGAGTCGGGGCTGTCGATCTCGCAGCTGGTCGCGACCGCCTGGGCGTCGGCGTCGACCTTCCGCGGCTCCGACAAGCGCGGCGGGGCGAACGGGGCGCGCATCCGCCTCGCGCCGCAGAAGGACTGGGAGGTGAACCAGCCGGCCCAGCTGGGCGCCGTGCTGAAGGTCCTGGAGGAGATCCGGGAGGGCTTCAACGGCGCGCAGGCGGGCGGCAAGAAGGTCTCGCTCGCCGACCTGATCGTTCTGGGCGGCTGCGCCGCGGTCGAGAAGGCCGCGAAGAAGGCCGGGCTCGACGTGGAGGTTCCCTTCGCGCCCGGGCGCACCGACGCGTCGCCGGAGCAGACCGACGTCGAGGCCTTCGCCGTGCTCGAGCCGACCGCGGACGGATTCCGCAACTACCTCGGCAACGGCAACGGCAGGGCAGCGGAGGAGCTGCTGGTGGACCGGGCGCAGCTGCTGGGGCTGACCGCTCCCGAGATGACGGTTCTCGTCGGCGGCATGCGGGTCCTCGATACCAACGTGGGTCAGTCCGAGCTCGGCGTCTTCACCGACCGGCCCGAGACCCTGACCCCCGATTTCTTCGTCAACCTGCTCGACATGGACACCGAGTGGCGCGAGTCCTCCTCGTCCGCGGGGGTGTTCGAAGGGCGCGATCGCGCGACCGGCGAGCCCAGGTGGACCGGCACCCGCGTCGACCTCGTCTTCGGCTCGAACTCCCAGCTCCGGGCCATCGCCGAGGTCTACGCGTGCGACGACTCGCGCGAGGCGTTCGTGCGGGACTTCGTGGCGGCCTGGGACAAGGTCATGAATCTCGATCGCTTCGACCTCGCCTGACCTCCTCAATTGCTTGCTAGCATCGCCCGATGAGATGGCTGCTCAAGGGCGCGGGCCTGGTTCTCTTCGGGGTGCTGCTGGCGCTCGGCCTCTTCGAGGTGGTGCTGCGGCTGGCGGGGGTCGGCGGGCCGGCGGATCTCGATCCGACCTACGACCGGCCGAACCAGGGATTCGTCCCCCACGTCGACCGCCAGCACCCGTGGAGCCCGGCGGAAGGACCTCTCTTCAAGGTGGCGGTGATCGGCGACTCGTTCACCACCGGCTACTCCAACCAGTGGGCCGACAGCTACGGCCGGCGTCTCGAGCTGCTGCTGAACCTGAACGCGGGCGCGGTGCCGGCCGAGGTCGGGGTCTTCGCCCGCAACGGCACGAGCACGTTCCAGCAGCTCGAGTTCCTCGATCTGGCCCTCGACTGGGGAGCCGAGCTGATCGTGCTCGGCCTGTTCCTCAACGACACGGAGGACCACAAGGACGCCGAGCTCGACGCCCGCAGGCAGGCCATGCTGCCCCGGGTGCCGACCGGCTTCGCGCGCCGAATCCTGCAAGGCTCGCGGGCCCTCGCCTGGCTCTACCTGCGCTACGAGGACATCCGGCGCTACCGGGTGGCGCTCGCCCTGCAGGAGGACATGTTCGCCCCCGACTACCCGGGCTGGAAGAAGTTCCGCCAGGCGATCCGCCGCTTCGGGGCCGTCTGCAGCGAGCGCGACGTCCGGCTGGTGGCGGTGATCTGGCCGTCGATGGGCGGACTGGGCCCCGGCTACCCGCACCGGATCGCCCACGAGCGGATGGCGCGCGCACTCAAGCGGGCCGGGATCCCCTATCTCGACCTGCTCCCCGAGTTCGAGGGCAAGAGCTCGCTGCGCCTGGCGGCCTACCCGGACATCGACGTGCACCCCAACGAGGTCGCGCACCGCATCGGGGCGACCGCGGTCTTCGAGTACCTCCTGGAGAGCGGCCAGATCGATTCCTCCTACAAGCCCGCCAGGAGCCGGGTGGCGGGCGAAGGCCACTACCGCAAGTACGTGCGCCGCAAGCGCAGCCCGCACTACTTCCCCGAGTAGCCGGCTAGCCTCGCGCCGCTCGTTCTTCGGGGGGCCGCTGGTGGCGGAAGGCGGCGTAGAGCAGGAGGTCGTAGAGGATCTTGACGCCGGCGCCGAGCAGCAGCGGCGCCGCCAGCGAGGCCCGCTCCATCGCGAAGCCGGCGAGCAGGGGGCCGATCGCCCAGCTGGCGAGCCGGACGAGGTTGGTGATCCCGGCCACCTTGGTGCGCTCCTGCGGCTCGACCACCGCCATGACGTAGGACTGGCGGGTCGGCACGTCCATCTCGACCAGCAGCTCGCGCACCAGGAAGAGGGCGACCGCCACCGGGTACGAAGGCACGAACGCGACCGCGACGAGCAACAGGCTCGCCGGGATGTGGGTGAAGACCATGGTGTTGACCAGGCCGATGCGGCGCGCGAGCCAGGCGGCGCCGAAGTTGGAGACCAGGTTGGCGAGCCGGGCGAAGAAGAACAGCAGCGCCACTCCGAGGGCCGAGGCCCCGAAGCGCTCGAAGAAGAAGTAGGACAGGAGCGAGGTGACCAGGAGCCCGCCGCCGATGCCGTCGAGCGCGAACAGGCTGGAGATGCGCCAGGCGATGGCCCGCGTCCGCGGCGACAGCGGCCGCGCCGCGGCGCCGCCGATCTCGATCCCGGGCGACAGCCGGAGCACCAGGACGAGGCCGGCGAGCGCGAGCAGCGGGAAGAGCCCGAGGGTCAGCCGGCCGGCGGGGACCGGGCTCATGCCGCCGGCCGCTTGCAGCAGGGTGGGGAGCCCGGCGAGCAGGCTGCCGGCGGCGTGCCCGGCGTCCTGCAGCGCGCTGTACCAGGCGAACGCCATGGTGCGCCCCTCGGGCGAGGTGGTCGAGGGCAGCACCGCCTGCTCCAGGATCGACGCGCCGCCGCGGTCGCGCCCCATGGCGTTGAGCATGCCGACGAAGGCGGCGGCGCCGAAGATCCAGGGGGAGGAGGCGAGCACGAAGGCGGTGCCGCCGGCGATGCTCGCCGCCGAGAGCAGGACGAGCGTCCGCCGGCGCCCGAAGCGGTCGCCGGCGAGGGTCGCGGCCAGGGCCGCGAGCGTGGTGCCGGCGAGGCCCGCGGTGGCCACCGCTCCGATCTCGCTGGTGGGCAGCCCGGCCTGCGCCAGGTGGATGCCGAGCAGGACTCCCACCAGCGAGGTCGCCATCGCGCGCAGCGCCGCCGCCGCGAGCAGCAGGCGGCGGTCGGCGGTCGCGCTCTCTACCTCGGTGTCGTTCGGGGCCATCCGCTACCGGCTCGGGCCGGGTCGGTTCCGGCCGGAGCCGAGACATTCTCTCTCAACCCCCGAGCCCGTTCTGAACCACGACCGAGTTGACCGGGCCGCCGAGCCCTCTGTAAGATTCAAGCTCAGCACCGATAACACCTGTTGGCCGGATTCCGAAGGGCAGGCCCGGCCGGAAGGAGTCAAGCATGCACGGCACCGTGGTTCGTTTTCTCGTGGTGGCGCTGCTGCTCGCGCCGGTGGGCGCGTGGGCGGACGCCACGATCTCCGGGACCGTCACCACCGAGGACGGCGCGCCGATTGCCGGCGCGAGCGTCTTCATCGGGGACTTGGAGACCCTGACCGCCGCCAACGGAACCTACTCCCAGCCCGGCGTGCCGGCCGGACCCAACTTCGTCGTGGTCTTCAAGGAGGGCTTCCGGACCGGCTCCCGGGACGTCACGGTACCGGCGACCGGCACCCTCACCGAGGACTTCCGGCTCGCGTTGGACCTGCTCTACTCCGACACGCTGGTGGTCACCGGCACCCGCAACCCGCAGACCAAGCGCGAGTCGAGCGTCTCGATCACCACCATGAACGCCGAGCAGATCGAGGAGCGGGCGCCGCGCAGCACCGCCGACCTGCTGCGGGTGATTCCCGGCTTCTACGTCGAGAGCTCCGGCGGCGAGGTGGGCGGCAACCTGTGGGCGCGCGGCCTGCCCGCCGACGGCTCCTACCGCTACGTCGCCCTGATGGAAGACGGCATGCCGGTCTTCGACGCCACCGAGCTGTTCTTCGTCAACGCCGACATCTTCATCCGCTTCGACGAGAACGTGCAGGAGATGGAGGCGGTGCGCGGCGGCAACGCCGCCCTCTACGGCAGCAACGCCCCGGGCGGCGTGGTCAACCTGATCAGCAAGTCGGGCACCAACGAGCCGCACACCGACCTGAGCTTCAAGGTCGGCACCGACGGGCTCTACCGCGTCGGCCTCAACCACCGCGGCCCGCTGGCCGACGACTGGACCTACAGCGTGGGCGGCTTCTACCGCTTCGACGACGGCGTGCGCGACCCCGGTTATCCGGCCTCGCGCGGCGGGCAGATCAAGGGCAACCTGACCCGGACCTTCGCCGACGGCTACATTCGCGGCTCCTTCAAGGTCCTCGACGACAGCAACGTCTTCTACCTGCCGGTGCCGTTCCAGGCCGGCGGCCTGAGCCCCGTCGCCGGCTTCCCGGACGACGGCACCCTGCACACCCCCGAGGGCAACCACGTGCGGGCGCCGCGACCGGGCGGGGGTTTCGTCGACCTGCCGCTCGAGGACGGTCAGACCCAGGAGGGCTTCAGCCTGATGCTCGACTTCTCCAAGTCGCTGGGCGGCGGCTGGCTGCTGCAGGACACCGCCCGCTACATGGACGTCGATCACTCGTGGAACGCGGTGGTGCCGTTCGACACCATCAGGCCCACGGATTTCGCGCGCGGCTTCACCGGCGGACCCTTCGAGTACTCGTACACCAACCACAACGAGCCGTTCAACGCCGCCCCCAACAACCTGCTGCTGCTGGCCGGGCTCTGGCACGTCGAAAAGCCGATGGAGAACTTCTCGAACCAGCTGCAGCTCACGAAAACGTTCGAGACCGACGGCCTGAGCCACAACCTGACGCTGGGCAGCTACTTCGGCACCTACACCGTCGGCAACACCTGGTATTTCAACGACATCCTGACCGACGTCCGCACCCAGCCGCGATTCGTGGACCTGACGATCTTCGACGGCGCGGGCAACCCGCTCGGGATCACCGAGAACGGCTTCCGCCGCTACGGCTCGCTGTTCGTCAACGCCAACGGCGACGTGGATCTCTTCGCGTTCTTCGCCGGCGACCAGATCCAGCTCAACGACAAGCTGCGGCTCGATCTCGGCTTGCGCTACGAGGAGAACACGTTCCGGCAGTTCGACGAGCGGACCGCCAACTTCGACCTGGGCGATCCCACGACCCTGGCCGACGACGCGGTCGGCGGCGGCACCGGGGCGACCCGCAACGCCAAGCAGAGCTTCGAGGAGACCGCGGTCTCGGTCGGCCTCAACTACCTGGTCAACGACAACGTCGCGATCTGGGGCCGCGCCGGCACCGGCTTCAAGATGCCGATCCTCGACAACTACCTGTTCGGC
>JBFGLX010000191.1:0-6895 GCA_041575955.1 Thermoanaerobaculia bacterium | reverse complement strand
GCGCCCTCGCCGCTGAGCATCATCTTGACTCCCATCGCCTTGATCCGCCGGGCCAACAGGTACATCGGCGTCGATGCCCCGACGGTGGTGACGTCGAAGGTCTCGAGGTGATAGATCACATCCGACAGCGCGTCGAGACCCTCCTGCAGCGTGTAGAGGAACTCGTGGTGAACGGTGCCGATCGCCGCGGCCGCCACCCGCGCCGCCTCGAGGTCCGGCGAGCCCTCGAGCCCGATGGCGAACGAATGCAGCCGCGGCCACCAGGCCTCGCTTCGGCCGCCGTTCTCGATCCGGCGGCGCGCGAAGCCGGCGGCGACCGCGGTCACCGCCGAGGAGTCGAGGCCGCCGGAGAGCAGAACGCCGTACGGCACGTCGCTCATCAGCTGCCGCTCGACGGCGGACTCGAGCCCGGCGCGCAGGGCGCGCGGATCGGCCCGGCGGCCGATCGTGGAGTCGTAGTCGCGCCAAGCCGGCTGGTAGTAGCGGACCGGCTCGCCGATCGCGCTGTCCAGGTAGTGGCCGGGAGGGAAGACCGCGACCGACTTGCAGGTGCCCTCGAGCGCCTTGAGCTCGGAGGCCACGAACAGGCGGCCGTCGGCGTCGCGCCCGGTGTAGAGCGGGTTGACGCCGATCGGGTCGCGGGCAATCAGGTAGCGGTCGCAGCGCCGGTCGTAGAGGGCGAACGCGAAGATGCCGTTGAGGTCGTTGAGGAAGTCGGCGCCCCGCTGCTCGTAGAGCGCCAGGATCACCTCGCAGTCCGACCCGGTCTGCAGCGGGTAGGGGCGCTCGAGCGACTCCTCGAGCCGGCGGTGGTTGTAGATCTCGCCGTTGACCGCCAGCACGACCTGGCGGTCGGGGCTGTAGAGCGGCTGCGCGCCGTGCTCCATGTCGACGATCGCCAGCCGCTCGTGAGCGAGGATCGCCCGCTCGCCCTCGAACAGGCCGCTCCAGTCGGGGCCGCGGTGCCGCTGCCGTCTCGACAGCTCGAGCGCCAGCGACCGCAGCCCGGCGGCGCCCGGGGAGATCTCGAAGATGCCGAGAATGGAGCACATGCGCGGCCGGCATCTTCGACCGGCGGGCAGGGCGTGTCAAGGAGCCGCCCCGATCCCCGGTATGCTTCACGCTCTGAAACCGATCGATTGGCAACCGCCCGACGGCTGGCGACGCATCCGGACGATCGACGCCCACGCGGCGGGCGAGCCCTTCCGCGTGATCGCCGGCGGCATCCCGGAGCTGCGCGGCGCCACGATTCTCGACCGCCGGCGCTGGGCCCGGGAGCACCTCGAGCACGTTCGGCGCGGCCTCATGTGGGAGCCGCGCGGCCACGCCGACATGTACGGCTGCATCATCACTCCGCCGGTGTCGGACGACGCCGATTTCGGCGTTCTCTTCCTGCACAACGAGGGCTACAGCACGATGTGCGGCCACGGCATCATCGCCATCACCAAGGTCGCCGTCGACACCGGCATGGTGGCCGTCTCGGAGCCCGAGACCGTGCTCAAGATCGACACGCCGGCGGGTCCGGTCGTCGCCCGCGCGCGAGTCGCGCGCGGCTCGGCGGGGCTGGTGACGTTCCGCAACGTCCCCTCGTTCGCGGTCGCGCTCGATCTCGAGGTCGAGGTGCCGGAGCTCGGCTCCCTGGTCTACGACCTCGCTTTCGGCGGCGCCTACTACGCCGTCGTCGAGGCCGACGCCGTGGGCGCCGCCTGTTCGGCCCGGGACGTCCGGCGGCTCATCGAGGCCGGTACCGCCGTCAAGCGCGCGATCGCCGACAGCCGCGAGATCCGCCACCCCGGTGGCGACGAGCTGAGCTTCCTGTACGGCGTCATCTTCGTCGAGCCGGCGCCACCGACCGCCGGCGTCCACAGCCGCAACGTCTGCGTCTTCGCCGACGGCGAGATCGACCGCAGCCCGACCGGCACCGGGGTGAGCGCGCGCCTGGCCCTCCTCCACGCCCGTGGCGAGCTCGCGATCGGCGAGCGCATCGTCGTCGAGAGCCTGATCGGCACCCGCTTCGGCGGCGCGATCGCCGCCACCACCACCTTCGGCCCCTACGACGCGGTGGTGCCCGAGATCGACGGCCGGGCGTTCATCACCGGCCGGCACGAGTTCGTCTTCGATCCCGCCGATCCGCTCGGAGAGGGATTTCTGATCCGTTAGAAGGTCTATCGGATCGCCCCCCCTCTCCCTCGATCCCTCTCGGACGCCCCCGCCCACCTCTTGGCCGAGGGAGGTTGCTAGAGTCGAGGGGCGTGAAGCTGCTGGTGCTGTCGGCCGGGGATCTCCGCCGGGCGCTGCCGATGTCCGAGGCGGTGGAGGTCATGAAGGGCGCCTTCGCCGACCTCTCGGCCGGCCGCGCCCGGGTCCCCCAGCGGGCGGTCGTGCCGCTCGACGACTCCGGCGACGCGCTCTTTCTGGTCAAGCCGGCGGTTCGGCCGGGCGACGCCTTCGGCGCCAAGCTGCTGTCGCTGCTGCCGGAGAATCCCGGCCGCGGCCGGACGCTGATCCACGCGCTGGTGGCGGTCTTCGACCCGGAGACCGGCGCCCCGGCCGGCATCTGCGAAGGGGGCTTCCTCACCGCCTGGCGGACCGGCGCCGCGAGCGGCGCCGCCACCGACCTGCTCGCCCGGCCGGACGCGCGGCGGGCCGCGATCTTCGGCGCCGGGGTCCAGGCCCGGACCCAGCTCCTGGCGATCGCGGCGGTCCGCCCGCTCCAGGAGATCCGGGTCTACTGCCGGACCGAGTCCGCCCGCTCGGCGTTCGCCGCCGACCTCGAGGCCGAGGTCGAGGCCCGGGTGGTCGCCGCCGAGTCCCCGGCCGAGGCGGTCGCCGGCGCCGACGTCATCTGCGCCGCCACCAGCTCGGCGACGCCGGTGCTCGACGGCGCCGCGGTCGCGGCCGGCTGCCACGTCAACGGCGTCGGCAGCTTCACCCGCGAAATGTGCGAGCTCGACGTCGAGCTGGTGCGCCGGTCGACGGTGTTCGTCGATTCTCGCGCCGCCGCCCGGCTCGAGGCCGGCGAGCTGATCGCCGCCGAGCGGGCCGCGGCGACCCGTTCGAGCGATTGGACCGAGCTCGGCGAGGTCGTCGAAGGCGCCCGGCCGGGGCGTTCGGATCTCCGCGAGATCACCTTCTTCAAGTCGGTCGGCGTCGCCATCCAGGACCTGGCCGCGGCTGCGCGGGCTTTGGCACGGGCGCGCGAGCTCGGCCTCGGAACCGAGGTCGAGCTCTGAGCCGCGACCCGCTTCGGCCGCGGCGATCCGGCGGCCAGCACCGGCTTCGTCCGCACGGGCGGTAGGATTCGTCCTATGACTCGTCGACGCACCCACGCAGCGCTCGCCCTCTTCTTCCTGACCGCGGCCCTCGGCACCGATCGCGCCGCCGGACAGCGGACCGTCAAGCCGGTCCTGCACGGCAAGCACTGGGTGGCGATCACCGGCAAGCCGCTGGCCGCCACCGCCGGCGCGATCACCTTCACCCGCGGCGGCAACGCCGTCGACGCGGCGTGCGCGATGCTCGCCGCCACCTCGACCATGTGGGACACCCTCGGCTGGGGCGGCGAGACCCAGGCGCTGATCTTCGACCCCGGGACCGGCAAGGTCATGGGCATCAACGCGCTGGGGGTCGCCCCGACCGGAGCGAGCCCCGAGTTCTTCCGCTCCCGCGGCATGCGCTACCCGCCCGAGTTCGGACCGCTGGCCGCGGTCACGCCGGGCACGCCGGGGGGCCTGATGGTGATGCTGGCCGAGTACGGCACGCTCAGCCTCGCCGAGGTTCTGGCGCCGGCGATCGAGATGGCCGAGGGCTATCCGATCGAGGCCTCGCAGGCCGACAACATGGAACGGCGCAAGGAGATTCTCGCCTCGTGGCCGAGCTCCCGGAAGGTGTTCCTGCCGCACCTGCGGGCGGACGACTCACAGGAGCGCGCCGCGCCCTACCCGGGCGAGGTCTTCCGCCAGCCCGATCTCAGGGCGACGCTCGAGAAGCTGGGCGAAGCCGAGCGCCGGGCGCTCGCCGCAGGCGCCGGCCGCAAGCAGGCGATCATGGCCGCCTACGACCGCTTCTACCGCGGCGACGTCGCCCGCGAGCTCGTCCGCGGCGTCCAGGCCGAGGGCGGCCTGATCACGCTCGAGGACCTCGACCGCTGGCAGGTCTACATCGAGGAGCCGGTGACCACCGACTACAAGGGGATCGAGGTCGTCAAGCTCACCCACTGGGTGCAGGGACCGGTGATGCTACAGGCGCTCAACATCCTCGAGAACGTCGACTTGCGGGAGCGCGGCTACAACAGCGCCCAGTACGTCCACGCCGTCTACCAGGCGATGAACCTGGCCTTCGCCGACCGCGACTTCTACTACGGCGATCCGTACATGCCGCCCGAGGAGCCCATCGCCGGGCTCCTGTCGAAGGAGTACGCTCGCGAGCGCTTCGGGCAGATCGACTGGGAGCGCAACGACGAGGGCGTCAAGCCGGGCGACCCCTACCCGTTCCAGGGCGGCGAGAATCCCTATCTCGAGCTGCTCGAGCAGTGGACGCCGATCCCGCCGGCGGGCGACGCCGAGGGCGAGGCGGGCTGGCAGCAGACCCTGCGAATGACCGGCGACGAGGCGTTCCACGCCGGAACGACCTCGATCCAGGCCGCCGACGCCGAAGGCTGGGTGGTCTCGATCACCCCGAGCGGCGGCTGGATCCCGGCGTTCATCGCCGGCGACACCGGCATCGGGCTGTCGCAGCGGATGCAGAGCTTCGTCCTCGACGAGCGGCTCAACCCCTACAACGTCGTCGCTCCGGGCAAGCGCCCGCGCGCCACGCTGACCCCGGGGATGGCGCTCAAGGACGGCAAGCCGTACCTCTCGTTCGCCGTCCAGGGCGGCGACACCCAGGACCAGAACCTGCTCCAGTTCTTCCTCAACGTCGTCGAGTTCGGCATGAACGCGCAGCAGGCGGCCGAGGCGGCAAACGTCAACAGCTACCAGATGCAGTCCTCGTTCGGCGCCCACACCGCCGAGCCCGGCCGACTGGTGGTGCGCGACGACACGCCCCCCTGGGTGCTCGACGAGCTCGAGAAGATGGGCTACCGGGTGGAGACCCGGGCGCGCACGTCCGGACCGATCACCGCGATCCAGTTCGACGCCGAGCACGGCACCATGTGGGGCGCGGCGAGCGACTTCGGCGAGGACTACGGCGTCGCCTGGTAGCGGAATTCCGGTGCCAGGCTGCTCATTTCCAGCTGACTACGGGGTCGCCTGAATGGCGCCCACGCGCTTGCCGACGAAGCCGTCGTAGAGCATCTCGACCACTCTCCCGTCGGCGTCGCGCCGGAACTCGACCTCGCCGCCGTAGAGGCGGTCGAGGAAGCGGCCCTCGCCGGCGGGCATCAGCCAGCCCCAGTCGATGAACAGGTCGCCGTCCTCGTCGCGCAGGGTGACCTCGCGGTTGGGACTGTAGTAGTCGGGGCCGAAGCGGTAGCTGCCGACGACCTCCCGCAGGGCCTCACTGCCCACCTTCGCGGCGCTGATGCGCGGCGGTTCGAACGGCTCGTCGAGCGCCATCGCGATCAGGTCGCGGCCGATGGTGGTCGGCTGGCTGTTGTAGATGTTGCCGAGCACGATGACCGTCACGTCGTGGCCGAGCGAGCGGCCCCAGTAGCTGCCGAAACCCGGGCTGCGGCCGTTGATGTGGACCTCGCGGGTGCCGAAGCGCTCGCGCACGAACCAGCCGTAGCCGTTGTGCTCGACGTGGTCGGTGAAGGTCTTTTCGACCGCCGCCGGGCTCAGCAGGGCGCCCGAGACCAGGGCGCGATCCCACCGGTAGAGATCCTCGACGGTCGAGTAGAGCGAGCCGTTGCCGGTCTTGACCGACCAGTCGAGAGTCGGCGCGTTGACCAGTGCGGCCCGACCGACCGGCGCGTAGCCGCTCGCCCGGTCGGGAATCGGGGCGCTCGGATCGCCGTCGTGGCCGGTGCGCTCCATACCCAGCGGCGCGAACAGCTCGTCGCGCAGGAAGTCGCCGTAGCTCTTGCCCGAGACGGTCTCGATCACCAGGGCCAGCAGAGCGTAGTTGGAGTTGCTGTGCACCGATCGCTCGCCGGGCTCGAACTCGAGCGGCAGGTCGCGGAACTTCTCCACCAGCGTCGACGGCGTCTGCGGCTGCGTGGACCAGAGATCGTAGCCCTCGAGGTCGTTGACGTTGGGGATGCCGGAGGCGCCGGTGAGCAGGTGGTGCAGCGTGATCGCGTCGCCGCGGGGATAGCCGGCCAGATAGCGCCCGACCGGATCGTCCACGCGCAGCTTTCCTCGCTGCTCCAGCACCAGGATCGCCGCGCAGGTGAAGATCCGCGACACCGAGGCCAGGTGATAGACGGTCCGCGGGGTGTTCGGGACCTGATGCTCGAGGTTGGCGAATCCGTAGGCGCCTCTGAACAGCACCTCGCCGCGGCGCGCGATCAGGATCGAGCCGCTGAAGCTGCCGGTGGCGACGTAGGGCTCGATGTAGCGGTCGACCGACTCGCCCAGCCGATCGCCGTCGCCGGCGGCCCCGTCGGCCGGCGGGGCGACCAGCACTGCCCAGGCCAGGGCCGCGGCCATCACGAGCCGCGCGCCGGGACCGGATCCGGCGCGCGATCTCCCTCGGGGGTCGGCCGTGGTGCTCATCGTCTGCCCTTCATGACCGCCGAACCGGCCGCCGGTTACAGCCGCGGCGCCGAGGCCTCCAGGTTACCTCGGGTCCGCTCGGACGCACGACGGCCGAGGCCGGCGTGCTGCCGAGCCTCGGCCTCCGGGCAACGGCGAGCGACGGCTACCGCGTCGCCGCCTCGGCCGCGTTCGCCAGGCCGCGCTCGAGCTCGTTGTAGGCCACCTTGAGCTCCTGCCAAGCCTTCGACGCGCCGCGGCTC
>JBFGLX010000190.1:0-6897 GCA_041575955.1 Thermoanaerobaculia bacterium | reverse complement strand
CGGTTATCTGCGATTCCCTACGGCCTGCTGCGACGGCGACGCCGTCTGCCAGCAGTCGACGTCCAGGCGCTCGACCTTCTTGCCGCCCGAGCCGTCGAAGGAGACGCGGAAGCGGTCGACCGAAGCGCCGTCGCCGGCCGCCTCGTCGACCAGCTCCCCGATCAGCTCGGCGGAGAAGCTCACTCGGCCGCTCGGGTCGACGGGCGCGGCGAACGTCCGGCTCGTCCAGAGCTTGCGGCCGGCGCTGCCTCGAAGCTGTAGCCGCAGGCGCCCCTTGACCGCCAGGGCCTTCTTCGTGCTCCGCGCTCGCAGGGCGCACGAGAGGCTGCGCCCGTCGGAGGTCCGGTCGCTCTTCCGGGCCTGGTTCGCGAACGGCATCCAGAGGCCGGCGTCGATCTTCTTCATCTTCTCCGGCTGGTCGTAGAGCAGGCTGGCCGCCGAGGCCTGGGTGCCCTTGGCCGCGGCGGCCTGATAAACGCGCACGTAGTCGACCACCATCTCCTGGGGAAAGGTGGTGGAAGCGTCGGGAGATCCGGGGAGGTTGCCGCCGACCGCGACGTTGAGCAGAAGGTGGAACCGCCGGTCGAAGGGCGCCGGGTAGGGACCGCCGGTCGAGAACCACTCGGTCTGGGTCGCGTAGTGAGCCTCGTCGACGTACCAGCGAATCTCGCCGCGCTCCCATTCGACGGCGAAGACGTGGAAGTCGTCGGCGAAGGTGCCCGATTCGAGCTCGTAGTCGTTTCCCGACGACGCGTTGTCGGGCCACGGCCCGCCGTAGTGAAGCGTGCCCAGCACCCGGTCGGGCTCGCTGCCCACGTACTCCACGACGTCGATCTCGCCGCTCGCCGCCCAGCCGCCGTAGGCCTCTTCGGAGGAGAGCAACCAGAACGCGGGCCACAGACCTCTGCCGAGCGGCATCCTGGCGCGCATCTCCACGCGCCCGTACTGCCAGTCGGCCAGGCCCAGGGTGCGCATCCGCGCCGACGTGTACTGCAGTCCCGACACCGACTCTTGGCGCGCCGTGATGGTGAGAAAGCCATCGGCGACCGTGGCGTTCTCCCGCTGGTACCACTGGAGCTCGTTGTTGCCCCAGCCCGGCGGCAGCCCCACCTCGCTGCCGTCGCCGCGCTGAAACGCCCACTTGCCGGCATCGACGGAGCTGCCGTCGAACTCGTCCGCCCAGACCAGCTCGCAGCTGGGGATCCGGTCGCACTCGGCGCCGGCCACCGAGCTCAGGGGCAAGAGAGCCAGGCTCCCCAACGCCAGCGCTCGCAAGCAGGCGCGCCACGCCGCGGCGCTCCGGTCTGTCGGAACTTCGTCTCTTCGGTCATTCATCCACGCGCTCCTGGATGCAGTCGACGGTGATCCGGGTCACCTTCTTGCCCTTGCCGCCGTCGAACGTGATGCTGAACAGCTCGGGCCGCGCTCCGGCGGCGCTCGCCTCGTCGACGAGATCGAGGATCGCGTCGTCGTCGAACTCGGCCTCGCCGCGGCTGTCGAGGGGCTCGATGAGCCCGCTCCCCTGCCAGGATGCGCCGCCGGACTCGCCCTGCAGACGCAGGACGACCGCTCCCCTGGCCGGCAGGGCTCCCCGCTTCCCCATCGCCGCGACGGCGCACCGCAACCGGCGTCGGTTGCCGGGCTCGTCGTTTTTCACCGACCGATCGACGATCGACATGTAGAGCGACGCGGCGACCTTCTTCATCGCGGTCGTCTTCTCGAAGACCAGATGAGTGGCGCCGAACTCGGTGGCGCCGAGCGATGCGGGCAGGGGGCACAGCCCGGCGGCGACGAACAGCGCCGGCAGCAGGACGGCTCTCGTCGTGCTCGGGGCTCTCACTTCAACCCGGCAGGCTACCAGAGCGTTCCAGGCCCCGACGCCGCGTGCGCCACCGGGCTCGGACGCGCGCGGAAGAACCAGGCCAGGAACCCTCCGAAGAGGAACTGATACGGCAGCGTCTCGACCAGGTGCAGCCGGGTCACGACCTCGGGCATCATCGGGTTCGGCAGCAGCAGGTAGAGGCAGGGAACGGCGAACAGCAGCGCCGTCGCCAGGCCGCCCTGCCACCACGCGCCCTTCATGGCGCGGATCACGAGCAGCCCCAGAGCGACCCAGCCCAGCCCGCGCACGAACTGCAGCGGCAGCATCCAGGGAGTGGTCCGGACGATTCCGCTCATCTGCGCCAGGAAGCTGCCGGGATCGGTGCCGCCGTAGTACGCCCTCAGCTCCGGGCTCTGCCACGCCACGTAGTAGCCGAAGAGGTAATAGAGCGCGACGTAGACCACGCCCGCCGCCGGCACCCGCCATGCCCAGCGACCGAGCCCCGTGCCCGGCCGTGCCGTCTCCCCTGCCGGTGAGGGCGCCGGCCGCCACCGGCCGAGCGTCACGACGGCGATCGGCGCGAAGACGGCGGCGGTGAAGAGCCCCATCGAGAGGAGACCCGAGACGAACCCGTCGGGCAGCTTGTCGTCGAGGTAGACCAGGGATTCGATCTGGTTCAGGAAGGTCACGGTACCGAAGTGGACGAGGAAGATCGTGGCCGTCAGACGCCATCCGTGCCACCTCGAGCGCACGATCGGCAGGCTCAGGGCCACGACCTGAGCGAACATGACGGCCAGAACCAGGCCCAGGAAGCTCGGGGCGGGCGCCGCGGCGGCTCCAGCCGCTGCGGCGCCGCTCGCCTCTTCGCTCGGCGCCGTCACCGGCAGCATCTTCGAGCCGATACCCGACGCCACCATCAAGACCAAGGTCAGAGCGATGACCTTGCCCGCGATGATCAGGGTCGGTTTCAGGCTCTCGTTCACGATGCCTTCTCGTCCAAGCGGGCTCCCTGCCGGCCCCTGGCGTGGCCTCACGGACGGCGGAAGGGTATCGGCTTCGAGGCCGGGCTCCCGGCTACGCTGCCAGGTCTTCGAGGTTCCGCAGCGGGTTCGGGGGCGTCCGCAGGTACTTGCCGTGCATCGAGTCGACCACGAAGATCGGATTGAGCGGATCGTCGTCGACGGCGTAGGCCCACCGCCGGTGCTCGATCTGATCGATCGCGGTCTCCTTGGGCACCGGGCCCCAGCCGCGGCCGAGCAGCTCGCCGATGGCGCCATGCTCGAGATGGACCTCGGTGACGATCCGGGTGCCGAAGCGGGCCGGGGGCTCGGACAGGTCTTCGAGGTTGCGCAGGCTGTTGGGATGGGTCCGCAGGTACTTGCCGTACATCCAATCGACCACGTAGATCGGATTGAGCGGCGTGTCGGCGACCGCGTACGCCCGCTCGCCCGCCTCGATCTCGTCGATCGCGGTCGTCTCCAGGACCGGACCCCAATCGCGGCCCCACAGCTCGACGATGCGGCCGTGCTGCTTGTGCACGTTGGTGACGACTCGGGTTCTCATTGCCTGTCCTCCTTTCCGGGCGGTTGCGTGTCGGGCGGCCAGGCACGGGCTGGCCGGCTCCCGGCGCTTCAGGCAACCCGGCGGTCTTGGGATCCTCCGGGTCGCTAAGCCGCTTGCGGAGGAGGCGAGGACCCGTGGCTTTGCGGCTCCAGCTTTCGCTGGGTGAGCCCTTCTCTGAGCAATCTTCAGTCTACGCTCCGAGACCTCGCGGCGCGCCGCCCCGGAGTGCGGGCAGGAGGACCCTCCGGAGGGCTGGCCGGGTGCCGCCCGGAGTGAGGGCCGGAGGGCTCACGAGCCCGCTTCTGGACTTCGCCTGTCCACCGCTGCTACCTTCGGCGCAGCTCTCTGGGACAGGAAGACAGGGGCGCGAGGAGCACGATGCTTCGCGGTCTCCCCTTCGCCACCGACTGCTCGAAAGGACTCTCATGCGATCCGACCTCCACCGCTCGGCCACCCGTTTGCTGCCGCTCCTGCCGTCTCTGCCGTTTCTGCTCGCCGTGGGCTGCGCGCGGCCGGCCCCCGAAGGGCCGGAGACCGCCGGGGTCGGACCGGACCCGGCAGCGAGGGTCTACGCCGCCTATACCCTGCTCGCCCCGGAGGTGGGTGGCGGCACGATCGCCATCGCCCGGGTGATCGTCGACGACGGGCAGCCCTGCCCCACCCTGAGCGGCGGCCTCGAGCCGATCGGGACCGCTCCCCGGGCCAAGCCCGAGCACCCGGCACATTTCCTTCAGCACTTCCCGGTCACGGTCTGCGAGGCGCGGGTGCCGTTCGAGCAGGCGCTCGCCGTCGACGGCACGCCGATCCGCCTGGGCAAGGTCGGCAGGCGGCCCACGAGGGTGTTCGTCTACGGCGACACCGGCTGCAAGGAGAAGGACTGCGGCACGGCGGTCGCCGAGCCGTTCCAGCAGCTCACCCGGGCCGGCGCCGCCCTGCCCGACGCGCCCGCGCTGATCCTGCACATGGGCGACATGAACTACCGCGGCACCGGCTGGTCGGTCGACGTCGACGGCAAGCCGCAGCCGGTGTACGACGCGGGCGACATGGTGCGCACCGACTCCGAGTGCCGCTACACCAGCCCCTACTACAGCCAGAACGCCAACGACAGCGCCACGCCGGACGTCTGGGAGAACTGGAACAACGATCTCTTCCTGGCCGCCGCCGAGCTGCTGCCGGTGGCGCCCTGGGTCTTCGCGCGTGGCAACCACGAGCTCTGCAGCCGCGCCGGCCCGGGCTGGTTCTATTTTCTCGGTCCGGGCGCCGACGGCGTCGAGGGCGCCCTACCCCAGACGAGCTGCAAGGACCAGGGGAGCCTCGCCGACCCGCCCGCGGACGCGTTCGGCCAGATCGTCACGGTCGCCCCCTACGTTCTCGAGCTCGGGACGCTGCGCCTCCAGGTGCTCGACTCGGCCAACGCCTGCGACGGCTTCGCCGACAACACGCAGATGACCGCCGCCTACACGCGCCAGTTCGAGACCCTGGCCGACCGGGTCATCGACGACGCCGAGACCTGGATCATGACCCATCGCCCGATCTGGGGCATCGAGGAGTACAGCGGCAGCTACGCCGTGGGCAACGTGATGATGCAGATGGCCCTCGCCCGGACCCGCCTCGGCGCCCTGCCGCCGGCGGTCGAGCTGTCGCTCGCCGGCCACCAGCACAACTACGAGTCGCTCACCTTCCCGGCCGGGTCGGGCCGGCCGCCGCAGCTGGTGATCGGCAACAGCGGCGTGAGCCTGGGCGGCAGCGAGCTCAAGGGCGATTTCTGCCTGCCGATCGACGGCCTCCAAGCGAACGGCAACTCCGCCGACGGGTGCAAGACCTGCACCCAGAGCTACGGCTTCCTCGATCTCGCCCGCGATGCCGAGGGCTCGTGGCGGGGGACGGTGGCCAATCCCGCCACCCGGACCGTCGTCGCCACCTGCGAGCTGGGCGCCGATCCGATCTGCCGCCTGGCGTCCGATCTGGGCGGCGAGGGCTGCCCGGCCGCGCCCGCCTCGGGCTGAGGATCGAGCGCCGATCGGACGCCTCGCGGGACATCTCCCGTCGGAAGGGATATCCTGTTGCCGCCTCTCGAATGGAAAGGAAGGGAAGCCGAATGAGAAAAAGCCCGACCATCTGCCTTGCCGCCGCCCTGCTCGCCTCGCCGATGGCTGCCGGGGTCGTCTTCGAGGTCGAGACCACCGACCACGGGGCGAATCCGCCGGGCGTCGAATCCTCCACCATGTCGGCGGAGGGCAAGAACCTGGCGATGGACGTCGCGCCGTCGACCCACGGCAAGAAGGGCGGCAAGGCGATCTTCCGCGGCGACCGCCGGGAGATGGTGATCGTCGACCACGACGACAAGAGCTACGCGGTCATCGATGAAGAGGCGATGAAGCAGATCGCCGGCCAGGTGGGCCAGATGGCCGCGCAGGTGCAGGAGGCGCTCAAGAACGTCCCCGAGGATCAGCGCGCCATGGTCGAGAAGATGATGAAGGAGCGCATGCCGCAGCAGGCGCCCGCGCGGCCGCAGGTCGACGTGCGCAAGACCGGCGAGCGGGGAACCCAGGCCGGCTACCCGTGCGTCAAGTACGAAATCCTGCGCGGCGGCCAGAAGGTGCGCGAGCTCTGGGTCACCGACTGGGACAACGTCGAGGGCGGCGGGGAGGCGAGAGACGCCTTCCTGGCGATGGCCGATTTCATGAGCGAAATGCTCGAGTCGCTGTCGTCCGCGACCGGCTTCGCCGGCGGCATGGACGACTCGTTCGTGGCGCAGATGAAGGAGATCGACGGCTTCCCCGTCGTGACCCGGGAGTTCGACGACGGCGAGCTCGAGAACGAGTCGACCCTGCGCTCGTCGGCCCGGCGCACGCTCGATCCGTCCGAGTTCGAGCCTCCCGCCGGCTACAAGCGGCGCTCGATGCTGGGCGGGGGCTAGGCTCCTAGCCCAGGCATAGTGTGAACTGTTGCGTAGCCGCCGGCGACCGGCCGGCCTAGGCTAGGTACGCCCGCTCGGAGGCGCCTGCGCATGCCGACAGCTCCCCATCGACGGAACCAGCAGCGGCGGGGCGGGTCCGCGGCCGCGCGCGCGGCCGCGCTGGCCGCGTCGATCGTCACGCTCGGTCCGGCTCCCGGCTTCGCCGATCAGTGGCTGGTGTACGTCGGCGGCGGCGTCGAGTCGATCGCCGACAAGGGTTGGTCCGAGCGCCACGGGCAGGTCCTCTTCACCCAGCGCGGCGGCACCCTGGTCTCGGTGCCGTTCGACGACGTCGATCTCGCGACCAGCGCGTTCGTCACCTGGCAGATGAGCGGCCGCCGCCGGCTGCCGCCGCGCGCCCCGGTCCCGACCGCTCCGCCGGAGACGCGAGCTGGCTCGGAAGCGCCCTGCACCGGCGCCCGGGTGCTCGCGCTGCGCGGCGGCGAGACCCTCGACGTCGCGGTCGGCGAGACGTCCGAGACCGTGCACCTGGCCTGCCTCGACACGCCCGAGACCCGGCACCGCTCCCCGCAGCTCGCCTGGTTCGGCCGCG
>JBFGLX010000189.1:0-6903 GCA_041575955.1 Thermoanaerobaculia bacterium | reverse complement strand
GGTGATGCCCTTCTCGCGCTCGAGGTCGATCGAGTCGAGCACCCGCTCGGCGACGCTCTCGTTGTCGCGGAAGATGCCGCTCTGCCAGAGCATCGCGTCCACCAGCGTGGTCTTGCCGTGGTCGACGTGGGCGACGATGGCGATGTTCCTGAGGTCGTGGCGTCGTTCGGTAGTCATATGGGGCGCTCCGGAACCGGCTGTTTAGCACAGAATGACCATCGCCGGTGGTAGAGTCGGCGCGACCGAAGACGCGGTCGAACCGGCTTTTTCCTTGGCAACCCGCATCGGGAGGGACGGCAGAATGGTACAGGGACGGAACATCACCGCACAGATCGAGGCGCCGCATACGGTGGAGATCCCCCGGCGGCGCAGGTACGTCGACGTGGTCGTCCGCATCAGCCTGCACAACTGTGGCGAGGAGGACTTCGTGGCCCACGCGAGCAGCCCGGAGGACAGCCACTTCTGGCAGGTGCTCGACGACGACCAGAGGGAAGTGATGCGCCAGAAGAGGAGGGGCAAGGGCGGGGTCAAGGTGTACCGCAAGGTGCACTCGTACCTCACCGAGACCGTGGCCGGCGGCCACGGCGTGCATCACCAGCACACGCTGACCCTCGACGGCAGGAAGCTCGACGAGGGGCGGCTCTACACCATTCGCGGCGAGATCTACGGCCACGGCGCCGAGACGACCTTCATCGCGGTCAACGAGGCGCTGCCGCGGCCCGCGCGGTCCGGCAAGAAGAAGACCACGACCGCCGCCTCGAAGCGCAAGACCGGGGCCAGGAAGAAGACCGCGGCCAGGAAGAAGACCGCGGCCAAGAAGAAGACCGCGGCCAAGAAGAAGACCGGCGCCAAGAAGAAGGGGTCGGCCCGCACGCGCCCGCCGCGCAAGGCCAAGAAGGCCGCCCGCGGCGGCAAGAAGTAGCCGCGGCGGGCGTCTGCCTCGGCCCGCGCTTGCCGCGCGGGCCCACGAGGGGGTCGGGCTTCGCGCGTGTTTGCCGCCCTTGAACGGGAGGGTGCGGGAGTCTGCGCCGTTGCCGAGGCCTTAAGAGATCCATCGGTCGCTGCCGCGAAGATGCGCCAGCTCTGCCGAGCCCTGGCGATCGCCTGCGCCTGCGGAGGATCGGCGAGCTTCGGGTAGTCTCGGGCCACGATGCCGGGCCCCATCACCCTGCGGCCGATCCGCGCCGAGGATCGCGATTTCCTGCGCCGACTCTACGGCTCCACCCGCGCCGAGGAGCTCGCGCCGCTCGACTGGACCGAGGAGCAGAAGGACGAGTTCATCCGCTTCCAGTTCGACGCCCAGCACGCCTACTACACGGAGCAGTTTCCCGACGCCAGCTTTGATCTGGTGCTCGAGCGGGGCGAGCCGATCGGCCGGCTCTACGTCGACCGGCGCGCCGACGAGATCCGGCTGATCGACATCGCGCTGCTGCCGGAGAAGCGGCGCAGCGGCATCGGCAGCGGACTCATGAGCTCGGTGCTCGCCGAGGCCGAGGCGTCCGGCCTGCCGGTGCAGATTCACGTCGAGCGCAACAACCCGGCGCTCGGTCTCTACCGCCGCCTCGGCTTCGAGGCCGTCGAGGATCAGGGCGTCTACTACCTGATGAAGTGGACGCCCCCGGCGTAGCGGACGACCACGAGCCTCACCTCCACGTCGCCGCGCCGGCGGGGCGCGCGCCTCCCGGCGAGCCCCCTACGAGAATACGGCTTCGTACTGGATGCCGGTGCGCCCCTTGTCGGGTCCGACCGGTACCAGGAAGAGGTCGAGCTTCCCCAGGACGTCGTGCTCCAGCGAGTAGATCGCCTGCGGCAGGACCGGATCGAGGGGGCCTAGAAAGATCAGCGAGAACGGTTCGCGGTCGTCGGAGTCGCCGCCCAGGGCGTTGGCCTCGGCCAGCTCGAGCTCGAGATCGGGCAGCTCCTCGGCCCGGACGACGAAGCTCTCGCCGAGGCGTCCGGTGAAGGTCTCGCGGGTCAGCGAGCTCAAAGCCTGGTCGCTCATCGGCGCACGTATTGTACCCGAGCGGGGGGACGCCGGCCGAGAGACGGGGCTGGTACGATCTCGGCAGCCTGGAGACGACCATCGAAGCCGCGGGCGCATGAAGGCGAGTTGCATCGGAAGCCGCTCTCGGGCGCTCGCCCTCGGCGTCGCCCTGGCGGCCTCGGCGGCGGGGCTGGGCACCGGCAGCCGGGGCCGGGCCGACGAGGGCAGGGCCGCGAGTGGCGCTGCCGGCAGCGCTCCCGAGGCGGACCTGGCGACGACGCTCGTCGACCTGGTCGATCCGATCGTCGCCGGTGGCGTCCAGATCTACGAGATCGCCGTCGCCAACCACGGACCGGGCCGCGCCACCGGCGTGACGCTGCAGCACGAGCTGCCGCCCGGTGGCCACTTCCTCGGCGGCGAGCCCGCCTCGATGGGCTGCCGGCTGGTGGCCGAGCGGCTGGTCGAATGCGGCCTCGGGTCGATCGCCGCCGGCGCCACGGCGGGCGTGCGGATCGGGGTGCTGATCGACCATCGGGTCGACGGCCAGGTGAGCTCGGAGGCGCTGGTGGCCGGCGATGAGCCGGACCCCGACGCCGCCAACGACGGCGCCGAAGCCGCCACCGAGGTCGTGCCGGCGCGCGAGCTGGCGGTCGCCGACCGCGGCGGCGAGCGGGCCCTGGCCATCGTCGTCAAGGAGGGCCGCGGCACCGTCAGCCTGGTCTTCGCCGACCCGACGGGCGGCGACCGCGAGTCGAGCGTCGAGCTGCCCGGCTTCCGCGCGGTCGCGCTCGCCGAGCTGCCGAGCTTCGCCGCCACTTCTTCGACCGAGGTCGCGGCCCTGGCCGCGGGCTTCGAAGGCGCGACCCGGGTCGCGGTCGTCGATGCCGGCAGCCGCAAGCTCCTGGGCGACCACGAGGTCGCCGGCGACTGGCTCGCGCTGGACGTCGTCGCCCTGGGCAGCTTCGCCGACACCGCCGCCGCCGAGCTCGCCCTGCTGCTGCGGGACCGGCAGGGCGGCGAGCTGCGGCTGCGGGTCCTGGACGCCGCCAGCGGCCTCGTGGTCCGGGATCACCCGGTGGCGGGCTCGACCGGGGGCGCGCCGTTCGCGGTCGGCATGGCCTCGCTGCCCAGCTTCGACGGCGCGCCGGGCGCCGAGCTGGCGATCCTGACCCGGAGTCCCGAGACCGGCGAGACCCGGCTGCTGGTGGTGGACGCCGCCAGCGGCACTGTGCTCCGGAGCCACGAGCGCGGCGCCGGTCTCTTTCCGCTCGCGATCGTCGCCCTCTCCGATCTCGGCCTCGCCGGCGGCACGCGGGCCGCGGATGTCGCCCTCCTTGTGCGGCACGCGAGCACCCGCGATCTCCACGTCCAGGTGCTCGACGCCGACAACGGCGCGCAGCTCGGACGGATCGATCTCGACGATGCGCTCCTGCCGAACGGCCTCGTCGCCGTGCCGAACCTCGGCGGCGGCCCGGCGGACGAGGTGGCGGTTCTGGGACGCGTGCATCCGGACACCCTGATGGTGAGCGTCAGGGACGCGGCCACCGGCGCGACGGTGAGCTCGATCGCGCTCGGCTCGCAGCCGCGGGCGCCGGTGCCGCTCGGCCTGGCGACGATCCCCGGCCAGGGCGACGAATCGGCTCCCGCGCTGGCGGTGCTGTTCGAGCTTCAGGGCGAGCCGGCCCAGGTCCGGCTGTTCGACGCCCTCAACGGCCGGCAGCTCGCCCGGTTCTCGCTGCCCTGAGCGGGCGTGGCTTGGCTTTTGCAGCTCCGCCTTGTCAGAATGGTCGACCTGGAATCATGAGAAAGAACCTCGCCGTGCTCCTCGCCCTCGTCGCCGCTCCGTCTCTTGCCGGAGACTCGGCCGACCTCGTCCTCCGCAACGGACGCTTCTATCCGGTCGCGAGCGCCGGTGGCGTCGACGGGAGCCTGGCGGTGCGTGGCGGCCGGATCGTCTACCTGGGCGACGACGGCGGGGTCGAGGCGATGATCGGCGATGACACCCGCGTGCTCGATCTGGCAGGCCGAGCCGTGACGCCCGGGCTGATCGACGCCCACTCCCACCTGGTGAGCCTCGGAGCGGCGCTCGAGCGCGTCGACCTGGTCGGCACCGGCTCCTACGCCGAGGTGATCGGGCGCATCCGGGCGGCGGCGGCCGAGACCCCGTCCGGAGAGTGGGTCCAGGGCCGCGGCTGGGACCAGAACGATTGGCCGGACAAAGCGTTTCCCCACCACGCCGAGCTGAGCGCGGCGGTGCCCGACCACCCGGTCTGGATGAGCCGCATCGACGGCCACGCGGCGCTGCTCAACGCCCGGGCCATGGAGCTGCTGGGCGTCACCGCGGCGAGCGTCGATCCGATCGGCGGGCGCTTCGAGCGCGACGCCGAGGGCCGGCCCACCGGCGTGCTGATCGATACCGCGATGAGCGTCGGCAGCGGCATCCCCGCCGCGTCGCCCGCCGAGCTCGAGCGCCGGATCGAGGCCGGCGCGCGGCACTGCCTGGAGCGCGGCCTGACCACGGTGACCGACATGGGGATCGGCCAGGCCGAATACGAGGCCTACAAGCGCCTGCGCGCGGGCGACCGGCTGCCGATCCGGTCGGCCCTGTTCCTGAGCGGCGACGACGCCGGGCTCCTCGAGCGCTGGTTCGAGCGCGGCCCCGAGATCGACCCCGAAGCGCGTCTCCTGGTGCGCGGCATCAAGCTCTATTCCGACGGCGCCCTGGGCAGCCGGGGGGCGGCGCTGGTCGAGCCCTACGCGGACGATCCGGCTAACCTCGGCCTGCTGATCACCGGCAGCGAAGAGATGGGTGCGGTCTGCCGCCGGGCGCTCGAGACCGGCTTCCAGGTGGCGACGCACGCGATCGGCGACCGCGGCAACCTGGTGACCCTCGACGCGTTCGAAAGCTGCCTCGGCGGTCCGCGCCCCGAGGTCAGGTTCCGCGTCGAGCACGCGCAGGTGATGCGCCTGGCCGACATCGAGCGTATGGCGCGCCTGGGCGTGATCGCCTCCATGCAGCCGACCCATGCGACCTCGGACATGCCGTGGGCGGAAGACCGGGTCGGCGCCAGCCGCATCCTGGGCGCCTACGCCTGGCGCCGGGTGCTCGACGCGGGCGGCCGCCTGGCCCTGGGCAGCGACTTCCCGGTCGAGTCCGCCGACCCGCGGCTGGGGCTCTACAGCGCGATCACCCGCCAGGACCTGGAGGGGAGCCCGGCGGGCGGCTGGCACCCGCGGGAACGGCTCGACCGGGCCGAGGCGCTGCGCGGGTTCACGCTCGACGCGGCCTACTCGCTCTTCCTCGAAGGCGAGATCGGCTCGCTCGAGGTCGGCAAGCGGGCGGACCTGGTGGTCTTCGCCGCCGATCCGATGTCCGCGCCGGCGGCCGAGATCCCCGCGATCGCGGTCGATCTCACGCTGGTCGGCGGCGAGATCGTCTACCAGAGGGAGGGGGGGCGATGAGCCGGCTCGCGCGGCGCGCTCTGCCGGCGGCCTGCCTGCTATCTTTGGTCACAGCCTTGGCCGCCGATCTCACCGCCCAGACCGATCCCTACCTGCAGCAGCGGCTGCGGATGGTCGAGCAGCAGATCGAGCGCCGGGGGGTGAAGCGGCCGAGCGTGGTCGAGGCGATGAAGGTCGTGCCCAGGCACCTGTTCATGCCCGAGGCGCTGCGCGAGAGCGCCTACGAAGACGGCCCGCAGCCGATCGGCGACGGCCAGACCATCTCGCAGCCCTACATCGTCGCCCTGATGACCGAGCTGCTGGAGCTCGACGGAGACGAGAAGGTGCTCGAGATCGGCACCGGCTCCGGCTATCAGGCGGCGGTGCTCGCCCACCTGGCGAAAGACGTCTACACGATCGAGATCCGCAAGCCGCTGGGCGAGCAGGCGCGCCGGACGCTCGAAGGGCTCGGCTACAAGAACATCCACTACCGGATCGGCGACGGCTATCGGGGCTGGCCTGAGGCCGCGCCGTTCGACGCCATCATCGTGACCGCGGCTCCCGAGGAGGTGCCGCGCACCCTGGTCGAGCAGCTCAAGGTGGGCGCCCGGATGGTGGTGCCGGTGGGCATGTACTTCCAGGACCTGCAGGTCATCACCCGCACCCCGGACGGCTTCCGCACCGAGTTCGCCGGCGGTGTCAGGTTCGTGCCCATGATCAAGGAGTAGGGCGGGCCGATCCCGGCCTACGACCCGACCGGCTCGCGTGGGCGCTCTTCGATGATCTCGGGGGCCTGGAGCTCGCGGCGGCTCTGCTCGCTCACCTTCAGCTCCTCGAGGCGCCGCCCCATCGGCATGAGGCGGTGGTTGAACGAGCCGACGGCGCGGTTGTAGGCGTCGAGGGCGCTGCGCAGGCCACGGCCGAGGGTCGTCAGATCGCCGCCGAACTTGGCCGCCCGCTCGTAGAGGTCGCGCGCCGCGGTGGCGATGCTCTGGGCGTTCTCCGCCAGGGCGTTCTGCTGCCAGTAGATGGCGACGGTGCGCAGCAGCGCGACCAGGGTCGTGGGCGTGGCGATCAGCACCTTCGAGCGCAGCGCCTGCACCTGGAAGTCGGGCTCCTTGGCGAACGCCGCGCCGAGGAAGGCGTCGCCCGGCAAGAACATCACCACCAGGTCGATCGGCGTGTCGGCCGCGGCCGCGTAGTCGCGCGCCGCGAGGGCGCGCACGTGGCCGCGCAGGTCGCGGACGTGGCGCGCCAGCGCCTCGTCGCGCTGGGCCGCGGTGCCGGCCTCGCTGGCTTCGAGAAAGGCGGTCAGCGGCGCCTTGGCGTCGACCACGATCTTGCGGCTGCCGGGCAGGCTCACCACCATGTCCGGACGGCTGCCGTCGGGCAGCACCACCTGCTCCTCGAAGTCGCAGTGCGCGGCCATGCCGGCGAGCTCGGCGATGTTCTTGAGCGCGATCTCGCCCCAGCGGCCG
>JBFGLX010000188.1:0-6907 GCA_041575955.1 Thermoanaerobaculia bacterium | reverse complement strand
TCTTGTCGAGGCCCTGGCCGCCGTAGCGCTCGGGCACGTCGACGCCGGTCAGCCCCAGCTCGCCCACCTCCTTCAGCAGGCGGCGGCTGAGCTCCTCGTTGTGGACCGCCAGCTCCTCGCGGTGGGGCGCGATCCGCTCGGTCGCGAACTCGCGCACCATGCGCTCGATGTCCTTCTGGTCTTCGGAGAAGCGCTCGCGGCAGAACACTTCCTGTTCCACCGGCTCGAGCAGGAACGAGCCGCCCCCCGCGGGCGGCCGTTCACCGGTCGGTGGGCGCGCTTCACCGGTCGCGAAGTCAGGCTTCTTCGCCTCGGTGACAACCATCGGGGACCTCCTTTCGGGGTCTGGTTCTTGCTCTTGGGCCGGGGAGAGGTCGGTGCAGACCCTCGTGCCGCCCCGCGGCAAGAGTCTACCACGAAATGCCGCGCCGCGGCATGGCGGAAACGAGTCAGCCCCCGCGGGCGGGGGCGAGCCCCACCCCTACGCACTGTCCGGCCACGGCCGCGCCGGGCGCTAGAACTTGACCGCGATGCCGCCGGTCAGGCGCTTGCGCAGGTCGTCCTCGTCCCAGAGGACGGTGTCGGGCAGAGTGCCGCGGCTGACCTCCATGTTGAGGTGCACGGCCCAGTCGGCGGCCAGCCGGTGGAGGATGCTCAGGTCCTGGCTCAGCATCAGCTGGATGCGCTGCAGCTCGAGCTGCTTGCCGGCGTTGGCGGCCGCCTGGGCGGCGGCGGAGTTGCCCAGGGTCACCGCCAGCGGCCGCGCCTGGTACTGCCCGAACGCGAAGCTCGGGGCGCTCTCGACCAGCGGCGGCACCGGCTGGCCCGCGAGCGGATCGAGGTCCTGCTGCAGATGGTGGAAGGCCAGGAAGATGCCGGTCGAGGTCCCCTCGAAGCGGGTGTCGAGCGAGGTGACCAGGTAGCTGACGCTGTTCTCGTAGCTGGTCTGGTTGCTGCCGACCAGGATGCCGCCGCCGCCGGTGGCGACGTTCGACTCGAACCGGGTGAGGATGTCCGGGCTCAGGCGCCGGGTGAGCTCGAACTGCACCTCGGGCAGCGAGTCACCGGGCACGAAGAACAGGCTCTCGAGCCGGTCGTAGAAGTCGCGGTCGAAGTACACCCGCATGGTGTCGGCGTACTTGCGGTGGACGGCGCCCAGGCTCAGCTGCTGGTCGTCGCCCCAGAGCCGCGAGAACATCAGCTTGTAGCAGTACTCGGCGCCCTGCTCGCAGGCGTCGCCCTCGTTGAAGAAGGCGGGCGTGAAGTCGTTGTAGACGTAGTCGTCGGCGTGGTCGATCCGGTGGCTGGCCGAGGTCGAGGCGCGCCAGCGCTTGCTCAGGTTCAGCACCAGGCCGCCCTGCGGCACCAGCGACAGGCTGCCGTCGCGGAGGGTGGAGTAGAGGCCGTACTCGACGATCAGCGCCGGCTTCACCTGCAGGCCGCCGCGGCTGAAGAGCTCGACGGTCTCGCGCGGCAGCAGTCCCAGGGCGTCGAGCGACGCCCCGCCGTACTCGCTCTGGAGGTCGCGGTAGCGGAACCCGGCCTGGATCGTCGCCCGCTCGCTGACCGGCGTCGTGTAGGAGCCCTCGACGCGCAGCGTGCGCGACGACTCGGGAAGGCCGAACGTCTCGATCGGGCCCTCGCGGTAGAAGTTGTTCTCTTCGGTGTACTGCGCCTTGAGCTCGGAGCGAGCGTCGGCGCCCACCGGTCTCGACCAGCTCACCGAGTGATGCTGGAAGTCGACCGTCTCGCCGCCGTCATCGACCCCGATCATCGAGTTGCTGAGCGACGACAGCCGGACGCGCGAGCGGTCCGGGTTGACGAGATCGAGGGCGACCTGCTGGGTCCTGCCGATCGTGCCGTCCTCGCCGAACGCGGCCTCCGGCTCGAGCTTGGAGAACTTGCCGGTAACGCCGAGCACGTAGTCGTGGAAGCGGCCTTCGATGTCGAGCTGGCCCCGGGCCATGCTCGCCGCGCCGTAGCCGAGATCCTCTTGCACGCCGGTGCTGGCCTGCATCTTGGCCGAGACGCTCGGGGCCGACAGGCTCGAGCCCCTGGCGTCGGCGTCGGTGGCGCCGAAGCCGTGGTCCGCGGCGGCGATCTCGATGTCGCGCAGGACGTCGGAGGGGATCTTCTCGCGCAGCTCCCAGAAGCCGCCCACGGCGTCGGCGCGGTCGGCGCTCGGGCTGAGCTCGAGATCGAGGAACTGCCGCGCGTCCGCGGCCAGACGGCTCAACATGACCACGGTCGGTACGAAGCCGGGCTTGAACGCGATGATCTTGTAGAGGCCGACCGGCAGCCCAGCGAACGAGAACTCGCCCGCGGCGTCGGTGACCACTTTCTGGAGGCTCAGATCGGCCAGTTGATAAGCGTAGACGGAGGCGGCCCTGAGCGGCGCCGCGCGGCTGCTGACCTTGCCGTCCACTCCCGAGGCCGAAGCCGGGCTCGCCATCGCCCAGGCGAGGGCCGAAACCAAAAGAATGGATGCAGAAATCCGGAGCCTTGACATCGCTACGCTATATACGTACCGGCAGTATACGAAGATCCATGTTTTCGGTCAAAGACCAACCGGAACATGCCCCTGGTGGTAGCACGTCCCGTGCCACGTCGCCCGCCCATTATGTAGCGGGAGCGCGGCTCTCCAGCTTTCCCCGCCGCGCATTCTACCAGATCAGGGTTCTCTTCGCAGGCGGCTCCGCGCGGTCGGGGGTCCGGGCGGCGGCGAGCGCCGTGATGTCGGCGGCGCCGGCGGCCCTCAGAGCCCGCGCCGCGGCGTCCAGCGTCGAGCCGGTGGTCGCCACGTCGTCCACCAGCAGGATGCGTTTGCCGGCGACGCGGGCGCGCCGGCGGACGCGCAGGCTGCCGCGGACGTTGGCCGCTCGCTGGGCGCGTATCAGGCTGGTCTGGGGCGGCGTCGACCGGGTGCGCGCCAGGGCGGCGCGCGCCGGAATCCGCAGCTCCCGGGCCAGTGGCCGGGCGATGCGCTCGGCCTGGTTGTAGCCGCGGCCCAGGTGGCGCCGCCAGTGGAGGGGAATCCAGACCACGAGATCGGCCCGTCGCCCCCGGGCCCGGAGCCGCACCGCCATCTCGTGCGCGAGCGGCGGGCCGAGGCGCTCCAGACGCTGGAACTTGAGCCCGTGGATGACCGAATCGAGCGGCGGCTGGAAGGCCCAGAGCGCGATCAGCCGATCGTAGGCCCGAGGGTGCCGGCGGCACTCCCCGCAGCGGTAGCCCGGCGGTAGATGGGCGCCGGACAACGGTCGCCCGCAGCCGCCGCAGCGATCGTCGCCCAGCGGCGACAGCCGGCCCCGGCAGCGGATGCAGAGTCCGAGGAAGTGCCGGTTGCCGCGAATCAGCCGGTCGCATCCGAGGCACGGCATCGGCAGCAGGGCCGGCAGCACCTTCTCGGTGAGAAACTCTATGACGGTCACGGCATCGGCTCCGTATCTGTTCCATGCCGGCCGCGGAGCGCCGGGGGCGCGCGGCTCGTTCGGCATCTGAATGAAGAGACGGAAGCCGGGACGCTATACTGGCGCGCGAATCCAGCACCCAGCCCTCGGAGGAGCCAGCTCTTGCCCAGCCTGAAAACCCCGTTCGGCGTGCTCGCCGCCGCCCTCGTCTCGATCGCCTCGCCCGGCGTCGCCACCGCCCAGTCGAGCACCATGGGCGACGTCCACACGTTCACCCTGAGCCTCATGGGCGGCGTCGGCGCCTCGATCGACGAAGACCAGGCGGGCTACGACAACAGCGCTCTCCAGGTCGGCCTCTCGGTCGTGACCGAGGGCAACGTCAAGGTCGCGGCCCGGGTCGGAGCCCTCG
Organism: Thermoanaerobaculia bacterium; assembly: GCA_041575955.1. Lineage (GTDB taxonomy): Bacteria > Acidobacteriota > Thermoanaerobaculia > Multivoradales > JAHEKO01 > JAHEKO01. The sequence continues at coordinate 3,088 of JBFGLX010000188.1, read as the reverse complement.
GCTTCGGATCGACGGAGCGCCTCGGCAACCTGCTGGACGTCGATCTGTCCTACGCCACCATCGCCGGCGAGTACACCTTTGGCGAGGTGGCCTACGAGTCGGGGATCTTCTTCGGTGTCGGTGCCTATCGCCTCGAGGGCACCCGAGCGTTCACCGGCGAGTCGGTGTCGAGCACCAGGCTCGGAGTCACCGGGGGCCTCACCGGCGAGTTCGACCTGACCCGGCGGCTCGGTTTTCTGGCCGAGCTGAGCCTCCACCTGGTGCCGGGCGGCGAGGCCGAGGTCTTCACCGCCGGGCTCGTCGGCCTGGCGATCTACGTCAAGTGAGCCGCCAAGCGTAGGCAGTGCACGCCCGGGTCCACGACGCACGCTCGGGCCCGAGCCCGGACTGGTACAATCGGGTCGGGAAACCGCTCGCCTTGTATCAGACCTCACCCGATCCCAAAGCCCCCAAGCGCAGTGCCTTCCTGGTCGGCGTCGCCCTGTCGGGTCAGCCGGCCTACGTCGTCGAGGAGCACCTCGAGGAGCTGGCGGAGCTGGCGCGCTCCTGCGACCTGACGGTGGCCGGACAGACGCTCCAGCGGCGCCGGTCGCCCGACGCCCGGACCTTCATCGGCAAGGGCAAGGCGACCGAGATCGCGACCGCGACCGGGCACCTGGGCACCGACCTGGTCATCTTCGACGACGATCTGTCGCCCGGCCAGATCAAGAACCTGGAGGAGATCTTCGACCAGCAGGTGATCGACCGCAGCGCGCTGATCCTCGAGATCTTCGTTCAGCGGGCGCGCACCCGCGAGGCGCGGACCCAGGTCGAGCTGGCCCAGAACGAGTACCTGCTGCCGCGGCTCACCCGGCGCTGGACCCACCTGTCGCGCCAGGCCGGCGGCATCGGCGTGCGCGGCGGCGAGGGCGAGAGCCAGCTGGAGGCCGATCGGCGGATGCTGCGCAAGCGGATTCAGCATCTGAAGCGTGATCTGGCCCGCATCGAGCGCAGCCGGAAGGTGCAGCGCCGGGGCCGCCGCGACGTGCGGGTGATCGCCCTGGCCGGCTACACCAACGCCGGCAAGTCGACGCTGTTCAACCGCATGACCCACGCGGGCGCGGCGGTCGAGAACAAGCTGTTCGCCACCCTCGACTCGAAGCTGCGCCGCGGCTCGCTCGACCACAACGGCAGCACCGCCGTGTTCTCCGACACGGTCGGGTTTATCCGCAAGCTGCCTCACCACCTGGTCGCGTCGTTTCGTTCGACGCTCGAGGAGATCACCAGCGCCGACCTGGTGCTGAACGTCGTCGACCGCTCCAACGATCGCTGGCAAGAGCAGATGGAGATCGCCGACGAGGTGCTCGAGGAGCTGGGGGTGGAGCGCGACCGGGTGGTCACCGTTTTCAACAAGACCGACCGGCTGAACGGCGAGCGGCCGGCGGCCGCGGCGGGGGCGCGGGCGGCGGTCTGGGTCTCGGCGCTCACCGGCAGCGGCGTCGACGAGCTCAAGGGCGAGATCCTGGCGCGATTGAACGGCGCCCGAGTACAGCGCTCAGGCTAGCAGGCTAAACGTCTTCGTCGCCGTGGCGGATGCGGTCGTAGGGCTGGGTGACGGTCGACGCGATGTTGCTGAGGTGGGCGCTGATCCGCCGCAGGATGCGGGCGGCCGACGCGTAGACAATGGCCATGCGGGCGTCGAGGTCGCTGTCGCACAGCTTCGCGACGTAGGCGGCGAGCTCGGGCTTGAGCTCGGCATGGCGCGCGACCACCTGGGCGGCGCCCTCCACGTCGTCTTTCCGGAAGGCGCGCTCGCACAGCTCGAACATCGGCCGCAGCTGCTGGGAGATCGCCTTGAGCTCCTCGGCCGGAGGCCCCTGCCGGGGGCTCTTGGCGAGCTCGACGAGCTCGCCGAGGCCGCGGGCGAAATCGCCGATGCGCTCGGCGTCCTGGACGATGCTGACCAGGATCAGGCTGGCGACCAGGTCCTGCTGTGGATTGACGGTCAGGTGCTCGAGCACCGAGCGGCGCACCATGCGCTCGCTGTCGTCGACCACGTCGTCCATGGTCTGCAGGTCGACGTCGAGCGCCTGGTTGTCGAGTAGGGCGGCGAGCGCGTGGTCGAGCATGCGAGCCGACTGCTGGAGCATGGTGGTCACGTCGCGGAACGCCGTCTCCAGCAGGGTCGAGCTCTTGCCGCTTCCGAACAGTTGCTTGAACATGGTCTTGGCCTCCGGCTGGCTACAGGACCCCCGAGAGCAGCAGCAGCAGGATCGGGACCCCGTAGAAGAACATCAGGATGTAGACGCCCGCCATCACCCGGTTGCGGGCGGCGAGCCGGCCGACGGCGCGCGCCAGGGCCAGCGGGATCGCTCGGATCGGCGGCGGGACGTAGATCAGCGCCGTTGCGCTCATGTTGAAGAACAGGTGCGAGAGCGCGACCACCAGCGCCGCCGGCTCGCCGGTCGCGAGCGCCGCCAGCAGCGCGGTGATCGTCGTGCCGAGGTTGGCGCCGACGGTGAAGGGGAAGACCTGCTCGAGGGTCACGACCCCGGCGCCGACCAGCGGCACCATCACCGAGGTGGTGATCGAGCTGCTCTGCACCATCACGGTCATCGCGGCGCCGGCGAGGACCGCGACCAGCGCCGAGCGGAACAGCGTCCGGTGGAGCGCCTGCTCGGCCCGGGTGCGCATCAGGCTCTTGAGCACGTCGACCAGCAGCTTCAGGCACACGATCAGCAGCCCGACGCCGGCCGCCAGGGTGAGCGCGCCGGAGCCGCCGGTGAGATCGACGATCCACTCGGCGACCGGCCGCACCATCTCCTTGACCGGATTGAGCAGCTTGACGCCGCCGACGCCTTCGAGCACGTCGCCGACGAAGCCGGAGCTCTTGGCCAGAAAGCCGGTGGCGATCTCGAGCGGCAGCAGTAGCAGCACCCCGAGCCAGTTGAAGAAGTCGTGCACCGTGGCGCCGGCGAACGCGCGCTGGAACTCCTCGCGCCGGGTGACGTGGGCGAGCGAGACGATGGTGTTGGTCACCGAGGTGCCGATGTTGGCGCCCATGATGATCGGGATCGCGCCCTCGATCGTGAGCGCCCCGGCGGCGACC
>JBFGLX010000187.1:0-6911 GCA_041575955.1 Thermoanaerobaculia bacterium | reverse complement strand
GACCTACATCGGCGCCATGCCGGGCAAGGTGATCTCGGCCTACGACAAGGTGGGCAGCTGCAATCCGGTGCTGCTGCTCGACGAGCTCGACAAGATGGTCAAGAGCGCCCACGGCGATCCGGCGGCGGCGCTGCTCGAGGTGCTCGACCCGGAGCAGAACAAGACCTATCTCGACCGTTACCTCGGCGTGCCGTTCGACCTCTCGGAGACCCTGTTCATCGCCACCGCCAACCTGCTCGACGGGATCCCGCCGGCGCTGCGCGACCGGCTCGAGGTGCTGGTCCTGAGCGGCTACACCGACGAGGAGAAGATCGAGATCGCGCGCCGCTTCATGCGCCCCAAGCTGCTCGAAGAGCACGGTCTCGAGCCGCAGGCGCTGCGCTTTTCCAAGCGGGCGCTCGAGTCGATCGTGCGCAGCTACACCGCCGAGGCCGGCGTGCGCCAGCTCGAGCGGCGCCTGGCGGCCATCTGCCGCAAGACCGCGCGCCGCCGCGCGACCCATCCGAAGAAGGCCGCCAAGACCGAGACCATCCGGGCCAAGCAGGTGCCGGAGCTGCTCGGGCCGCCGCGCTATCAGCAGGAGTTCGCCGGCCGCAGCCCGGAGGTGGGCGTCGCCACCGGGCTGGCCTGGACCGGCGAAGGGGGCGCCATCCTGTTCATCGAGGCCAGCAGGATGGACGGCAGCGGCAAGGTCGAGGTCACCGGCCACCTGGGCGAAGTGATGATGGAGTCGGTGCGCACCGCCTACTCTTTCGTGCGCGCCCACGCTCGCGACCTGGAGATCGACTCGGAGATCTTCCGCGAGAGCGACGTCCACATCCACTTCCCCGCCGGCGCGATTCCGAAGGACGGCCCGTCGGCGGGCATCGCCGCGGCCACCTGCCTGGCCTCGCTCCTGTCCAGCCGGCCGGTTCGGCACGACGTCGCCATGAGCGGCGAGGTCACGCTGCGCGGCAAGCTGCTGTCGGTCGGCGGCATCAAGGAGAAGGTGCTGGCCGCCCACCGGGCGCGCATCAAGACGGTGCTCCTGCCGATCGGCAACACCAAGGACCTCGAGCTCATCCCCCAGGCGGTCCGCGACCAGCTCGAGATCGTGCTGGTCACCCACGTGCAGGACGTGTGGAAGCGGGCGCTGGTGCCGCTCATGATCGCCGGCGACCGGGAGGTGGACCTGATTCGCGAGAGTGCCGCCGAGATCCAGCGCGACCGGCTGACCCGGCGCTAGCAGACAAGCCGCGAGCGGGAGGCCCCTGGCACCACCCATCGAAGGGTCGATCGAATCGGGCGCCGCCCACCTGCCCATTGGTACAGTGGCCGGGTGCACTCTCCGCCCATGATCCAGCCGCTGGAACGGCACCCGAACGAGGCCGCTGAGAGGCTCGTCATCTTCCACCTGTCGGGGCTGCGCCGGGGCGCCTTCGAGACGCTGACCGGAGATCGCCTGCGCATCGGCACGGCGCCCGGCTCCGAGATTCAGCTGCCCACCGAGGAGCCGCAGGTGGCGCGCCACCACGCCACGCTCCACCGCCGCGGCCCGGGCTACGAGATCGAGGCGGTGCCGCCCTACGGCGTCTGGGTCAACGGCGAGCGCGTCGCGCGTCGGGAGCTCGAGCCCGGCGACGTCCTCGAGATCGGCGAGGCCGGTCCGATCCTGCGGCTGCGCTCCTACGCGGCCGGATCCAAGGCCTACAAGTCGCCGGCCGAGGCGTTCAGCGACTGCGTGGTGTGCGCGGTGAGCGGCGAGGGCTCCAGGCTGCGGCGTGCGGCCGCATTCGTGACCGGCGTGCCGCGCGAGCTCGCGACCCGGACCTCGCTGCGCTTTCGCGGCCTGGTGCTGCTGCTGATCGCGGTGCTGGCGATCCTGGTGGCGGTCCAGATCCGGCGCGGCGCCGAGCTCGAGCGGCGGCTCGCCGACCAGGCGACCCAGGTCACCGGCCTGGGCGAGCTGCTCGAGCGTACCGAGCGCAGCGCCTTGACGCCCGACGATCTGGCGGCCATCCAGCTCGAGCTCGGCGATCGCCTGGAGGCGCTCGAATACCGATCCGCGGCCGCCGCCCGGATCATCGGCGAGGCGGCGGGCTCGGTCGTCTTCCTGCAGGGGGCCTACGGATTCGTCGAGCCGGCCAGCGGCCTCGCCGTGCGTTTCCAGGTCGGCCCGGACGGCGCGCCGGCGCTCCACCCGAGCGGCGAGCCGCTGATCGGCATCGGCGGCGAGGGCCCGCCACTCGAGGCCCGCTTCACCGGCACCGGCTTCGTCGCCACCGCCGACGGGCTCCTGCTGACCAACAAGCACGTCGCGGTCCCCTGGGAGTTCGATCGGGCGACCGAGGGCCTGCGCGAGCGCGGCATCGAGCCGCGGATGAGCCGATTCCTCGCCTATCTGCCCGGTCGAGCGGAGCCGGTGGAGGTCGCGTTCGTCAGCGCCAGCGAGCAGGCGGACGTCGCGCTCCTCCGGTGCACGCTTACGACCGCGGCGCTCCGCGCCTTGCCGTTGCGCGAGGAGCCGCCGGAGCCGGGCGCCGAGGTGTTCGTGCTCGGCTATCCCGCCGGCGTGAGGGCGCTCCTGGCGCGCGCCGACGAGCCGTTCGTCCGCGAGCTGGTCGGCCGGAGCGGCATCGACTTCTGGGAGATCGCGCGCGAGCTGGCGGCGCGCGGCTACATCGCACCGCTGGCCACCCGCGGCATCGTCGGCCAGGTGACCAACGCCGCCGTCGTCTACGACGCCGAGACCACCAGTGGCGGCAGCGGCGGCCCGGTAGTCGACACCGACGGCGCGGTGGTCGCCGTCAACACCGCGGTCCTGCCCGAGTTCGGCGGCTCCAACCTGGGCGTGCCGGCGGCGTTCGCCCGCCGGCTGATCGACGCCGCCGCGAGCTCCGGAGACAACGGAGGAGATCCGCCATGAGCGATGCCAGTAAGCCCGCCACCGAGCCGTCGCTCGAGGATCCGCGGCTGGCCGCCTTCCTGCCCATGCTTTACGTCGCCTGGGCCGACGGCGAGCTCGAAGAGGGTGAGATCCGGGCGATCTGCGCGCGGACCTCGGAGCTCCTCGACCAGGACTGCGCGATCGCGCTCGGGCGCTGGATCGATCCCGAGCGGCCGCCGGCGGCCGCCGATCTGCAGCTCCTCCTGGGCGCCGTCCGTGGCGCCTCGGAACGGCTGTCGAAGGCCGACCGCCTATCGCTCAGCGAGCTCGGGCTCGAGCTGGCGAAGGCGAGCGGGCTCGAGCCGAGCGCGGCGGAGCGGCAGGCGCTCGTCGACATCGAGGCGGCGCTCGGGGTCGTCGGCGCCGAGGCGACCCGAGAGCTGCTGACCGGGGAGCGGCCCGCGGGCGTCGATCGGGCGCCGGCGCCGGCGTTCTCGCCGGCGGCGATGAACGAGCTCCTGGAGCCCACCGAGCGCCCCCTGCGCGCGCGCCTCCGGGAGCTGCTCAGCCAGCCGGCCTTCGCCTATCGCTACGATCTGCCGCGCGCCGACTATCGGGAGCTGGTGCTCGACTGGACGCGGGCGCTCGCGGCCGCGGGCTTCGGCGCGCTGAGCTTCCCCAAGCGCTACGGCGGCGGCGGCGACGTCGCCGGCTTCGTCGCCGCGTTCGAGACCCTGGCGTTCCACGATCTGAGCCTGCTGGTCAAGTTCGGCGTCCAGTTCGGACTCTTCGGCGGCAGCATCCAGCAGCTCGGCTCCGACCGGCACCACGAGCGCTACCTGCGCGCGGCCGGTACGCTCGAGCTGCCCGGCTGCTTCGCCATGACCGAGACCGGCCACGGCTCCAACGTCGCCGAGATCGAGACCGAGGCGCTCTTCGATCCGGTCGCCCGCGAGTTCGAGATCCACACCCCGCACGACGGTGCGCGCAAGGACTACATCGGCAACGCCGCGGCTCACGCCCGGATGGCGACCGTCTTCGCCCAGCTCCGGGTCGGCGACGAGCGCCACGGCGTACACGCGTTTCTGGTACCGATCCGAAGCCGCGGCGGGGAGGCCCTGCCCGGGGTCCGCATCGGAGACTGCGGTCCGAAGATGGGCCTCGACGGGGTCGACAACGGACGGCTCTGGTTCGACCGCGTTCGAGTTCCCGCCGACAATCTCCTCGACCGATTCAGCGCGATCGACGACGACGGGGTCTACACCAGCCCGATCGCGAGCCCGGCCAAGCGCTTCTTCACCATGCTCGGCACGCTGATCGGCGGCCGCGTGAGCGTGGCGCTGGCGGCTCTCAGCGTGGCCAAGTCGGCGCTCACCATCGCCGTGCGCTACGGTGCCCGCCGCCGGCAGTTCGGTCCGGCGGGCCGGGCCGAGACGGTCATTCTCGACTACCGCACCCACAAGCGGCGCCTGATGCCGCGCCTCGCGACCACCTACGCGCTCAATTTCGCCTTGCGCGAGCTGGCCGCCGACTACGCGGTCTCGGACCCGACCGCCCGGCGCGAGCTGGAAGGACGCGCGGCCGGCCTCAAGGCGCTCAGCACCTGGCACACGACCGACACCGTCCAGACCTGCCGCGAATGCTGCGGCGGCCAGGGGTACCTGGCCGTCAACCGCTTCGGCGCGCTCAAGGCCGACAGCGAAGTCTTCACCACGTTCGAGGGCGACAATACCGTTCTCCTGCAGCTCCTCGCCAAGGGACTGCTCACCGGCTACCGGCGCCAGTTCAGCGAGATGAGCCTGCTGCGCCTGGCCCACTACCTGGCCTCGGAGCTGGCCGCCAGGGTCAGCGAGCTCAACCCGCTGGTCACCCACAACACCGACGAAGCGCACCTGCGCGACCCCGCCTTCCAGATCGGCGCGCTCCGCTTCCGCGAGGATCACCTGCTGTCGGCCCTGGCGCGGCGCCTGAAGCGGCGCATCGACCGCGGCATGGAGACCTTCGACGCGATCGTCGAGTGCCAGGACCACATGGTGGCCACCGCCCTGGCCCACGTCGAGCGCCTGGCGGCCGAGAGCTTCCAGCGGGGCGTCGAGGCGGCCCCGCAGGGCGCCCTCGCCGAGACCCTCGCCCAGCTGCGCGATCTCCACGCGCTCCACCGGATCGAGCTCGACCGGGGGTGGTTCCTGGAGCAGGGCTACCTGTCGCCCTCGAAGGCCAAGGCGATCCGCACGCAGGTCAACCAGCTGTGCGACCGGACCCGCGCCGATGCCCTGGCGCTGGTCGACGCCTTCGGCATTCCCGACCCGCTGCTCGCCGCCCCGATCGCCATCGGCGACGGCTAGCCGTCGCCTGGATCGGAGGCCGGTGGCTCGCCGGTCGCGGCGCCACCCTTCGTCTCCTCGGGCTCGCTCTCCGGCGACCAGGGGCGAACGCAGAGCGCCCTGAGGCCGATGGCGTAGCCGGCGTTGGTCTGAAACGCCTGCCGAAACCGGAAGTTGAAGGTCCACGCGCGCGCCGTGCCGTCGTACTCGGAGCTCCACATGCAGCACTCGGTGAGCAGGATCTCGCCCTTGATCTTGTAGGGGGCGCGCTGCCAGATCGATTCGAGCGACCGCAGCTCCTCGAGCAGCGGCAGCCGCCAGTCGTCGAAGCCACCGGTCTCCATGTCGCTGCAGTAGGCATGGGCACGACGCAAGTCGACGTCGGAGCCGTTGTCTCTCTTGGGCCACATGAGATGGGTCTTGGCGTCGCGAAAGACGGCGCTCTGGCGCTCCTCGCGCCGCCACAGCCGGATCGCCCGGCCCATGCGGATGCGGACCGTCTGCTCGCCCGGCTCCGGCAGCTCGACGGTCTTCTCCCAGACCGCGCCACTCGCTCCGATGCCGACCGCCCGGATCTCGACCTCACCGAGCTCGACGCGTACCTCGAGCGGCGTGTCCGGCTCGACCCGGCCCTTGATCTCCCCGTCGACGTAGACGTAGCTCGGGGCATCGGTCTCGAAGATCAGCAGGCCGGGAAGCTCCGCGTCCGAGTCCGCCTCCTCGTCGGCCGCGTCCGCCACCGGAGCGCTGTCCTGGCCGGCGGCCGGCGCGCCCCGAGCCGCGCCGGGGACGCTCGCCAGCAACACCACGAACAGCGCACCCGGCAGGTAACGGCTCCACCACATCGCAGCGAGACACTACCAGGAGCCCGCCTCCGAGCTGGCCCGCTAGGGATAGGCGGCGTAGCCTTCGCGCGCGCGCACCTTGACTCCGGGCCGCTTGACCCGCACCTTGACTTCGCGCCAGCTGCCGGCCGCCGCCGGATCGCTCGGGTAGTAGCCAATCACGTACTGCTCCCTGAGCTCCTGCATGATGCCGACGAAGGCGTCGTCGAGCTCCTCGAGATGATCGACCACCTGCACCCGGCCGCCGCTCTCCTCGACCGCCTGCCGCAGCAGCTTGAACTCGTTCTGGCTGGCTGCGATGTCGCGCCAGGTCGCCATGTAGGAGGGCACCTTGTCGGGGCTCTCTCCCGGATCGAGCCGCAGGTAGATCCAGTAGATCAGAGCCTGGCTTCGGCGCACCTTCTCGGCGACCTCGGCCATCGACAGGACGCTGTGGACGTCGGTGCCGTCCGAGAACAGGACGATCACGCTGCGCCCCTGACGGGCGTCGAGCTTCTTGAGCGCCAGAAAGAGGTGATCGTTGATGGCGGTGCCGCCGCTCGCTTCGACGCCGGTGAGGGCGGCGCGCAGCTCGTCCGGCGTGCCGGTGAAGTCGCTCGCCCGCAGGAGCCGGTCCGAGTAGAGCATGAGCATGGTCTCGTCGAGCTCGTTCATGCCAGCGAGGAAGTGCGTCGCGCCCTCCAGGGCGGCCTCGAGCGGCTTGCCGGTCATGCTCAGGCTGCAGTCGAGCAGCAGCACCGAGGTGAGCGGCACGTCGCCCCGCTCGAAGGTGACGATGGTCTGCTCCCGGCCCTCCTCGACCACCCGAAAGTCGTCCCGCTCCAGATCGAGGACCCGGCCGCCCGAGCCGGAGGTGGTGATGTAGAACTGCTGCAG
>JBFGLX010000186.1:0-6930 GCA_041575955.1 Thermoanaerobaculia bacterium | reverse complement strand
GCCGACGCCGGCGGTGCTCAGGATGAGCTGGTTGGTGCCGGGGACCGCGCGCGTGTTCGGTCCGACGACCTGCCACTTCGCCGGACTGTTGTCCTTCGAGCGCCAGAGCTGCACCCCCCGGTTGCCGATCATCAGCTTGGAGACCGCAAATTCGTCGGCCTGGGAGATGCTGCCTCCGCCACCGCTCGGCGGCGGCGGGCTGCTCGGCGGCGGCGGTGAGCTCGGCGGCGGTGGACTGCTGGGCGGCGGCGAGCTCGGGGGCGGCGAGCTGCCGGGCGGGGGCGGCGGCGGGTTCGGGTCGGGCGGCGGCGGGGGCGGCGGCGGCGAGACCTCGCGAAACGCCGGCTCGCCGGCGCTCGAGACCGCGCCCGTGAGATCCGCGAACTCGACGATCTGCTTGACCTTGCCGAGCCGCGGAGCGCCCTTGAGGAAGAAGGTGAAGCGAACCAGGTCGCCGGCCTCGAGGTCCGCCACCTGCCTGCAGCTCAGGGCCCGGTTCTGACGCACGCTCGCGACCAGCTTGAGGGTCTCCGTGCGTCCGTCCACCCGGTCCACCCGCACCGCCGTCAGGAGCCTGCCCTTGCCGGCGTTGGCCGACATGTTGCTGTAGGCGGCGCAGACCCGCGGCTTCTTCGCCGCCTGCGGCACGACCAGGGTCTGGATCAGCCGGCGCGGCTGCTTCTGGCCGTCGCGCTCGGCCTGGAACACCGAGTTGACGGCGTGGTACCAGCCCCCCTTCGCCGGCGGCACCAGGCCGTTCGGGGAGTTCCCGCGCGGCAGCCTGAAGCCGAGCGGGGCGGTCCAGACGGTCGGCTCACCGACGTCCGAGACGACCCCGCTGACCTCGGCGAAGTCGATGCCCTTGGCGTCCTCGCGGAGCTTCGGCATGCCCAGGAAGTCGTGCTCGAACTCGACGATGTCGCCGGCCTCGAGGTCCGGCGCCACGCGACAGTTCAGGTACGAGTTCCGGCTCACCCCGCCCGAGAGGCTCATATGGGTCACCACCGGATCGATCGGCAGGCCGAACAGATCCTCGCCCCCGGGCTCGGTGATGCGCACCAGGGTCACGATCCGCCCCTGCTTGCCGTTGCCGGCGCTGTTGTTGTAGGCGACGCAGATCTCCGGCCGCACCGCGTCGTGCGGCACCACCAGCGCCTGCGACAGCGCCCCCGGATGGCTCTCGCTCGCCGCCCGCGGCTGGAACGTCGAGTTGACCGCGTAGAACCAGGCCGCGTCAGCCGGCGCGGCCAGCGCCAGCGTCAGGGACAGGAGCCCGAGCGCGCGATGGAGCGAGACCCTCAAACCGAGCGAAAACGTAGCTCGGAGGGCAAATAGAAGCTATGGAATGCGTCTCAGGCGGGACTCCTCGCCTGCGACCCTACCCAGGCAGATCGGGGTCCTTCTCAGGCGCGGGATTCTCCAGGGATTCGATCAGGAAGAGGATCTCGGCGGGCGCGGCAGGAACAGGCACCCGGAAAGGTGCACGCCGGAATGTGCGCATTCTCGTGGCCGAGGCTCTAGCAGCCGCGAGACGGCATCCCTTTCAGCGCCCATCGATCCCTCTCTCCTTCGGCGACGAGGAGAGAGGGATCGATCAGACCCGGCTACAGCCCCTCTGACTGGAGCCAGTTGGCCGCGGCGCCGAACGACGAGAACGGCCCGGCGTGCCGGGCGCCCTTCCCCGGCCGGTAGTACTCGCCGTGGTAGCCGCCGCCGCCGTCCCTCCGAATCGAGGTCGGGCCGCCGGCGGAGCTCATCCTCGAATACCAGACCAGGCCGGCGCGGTCGCCGGCGCTCAGCAGCGCTCCGGCTTCGCCCAGGCTGCCCTGCTTGCGCTCGTAGTCGGCGACCGCGCGCGCGGGCGTGCTGCCGACCCCGGCGGTGCTCAGGATCAGCCGGTTGGTCCCCGGGACCGCCCGGGTCCGCGGACCGACCACCTGCCACCGGTCCGGGCTGTCGTCCTTCGAGCGCCAGAGCTGGACGCCGCGGTTGTTGATCATCAGCTTGGACACCGCGCGCTCGTCGGACTGGGAGATGCCTCCGCCTCCGCCGGGCGGTGGCGGCGGCGGTGGGGGCGGCGGGGGCGGGGGAGGAGGAGGCGGCGGCGGATCCGGATTCGGCGGCGGATCCGGGTTCGGGGGCGGCGGCGGGGGCGGCGGGGGTGGTGGTGGCGGCGGTGGCGGCGGCGGTGTCCGGAAGCTGGGCGCGCCGACGGTGGAGACGACGCCGGAGACGTGCAGGAAGCCGACTTTGTTGCGCCGCAGCTCGAGCCGCGGCATGTTGCGCAGGTCGAAGCTGAACTCGACCAGGTCGCCGGGGAGCATCCGGCCGGCCTTCTTGCAGCCGACGTACTTGTTGTTCTGCACGCCTCCCGCCAGCACCAGCTTCTGGACCTGCTGGCCGTCGCGCAGGACCCTGGCGGTGGTCACGATCCGGCCGCGCCGGAAGGAGCTCGAGTTGTTGGAGTAGGCGGAGCAGACCAGCGGCCGGTTGGCCCGCTCGGGGATGACCATCGTCTGCACCAGGCCTCGGGGGTGCTTCTGATTGTCGGCCTCGGCCTGGAAGATCGAGTTGGCGGCGTGGTACCAGCCGCCGCCGCTGCCGGGCACCAGACCGAGGGGCGAGTCGCCCTTGGCCAGGCTGAGACCGCCCGGCGCGTTTTCCAGCTTGGGCACGCCGACGCCCGAGACGACGCCGCTCACCTCGGCGAACTGCCGCCGGCTGCCGATCTCGCGCACCCGCGGCATGCTCTTGAAATCGTGCTCGAAGAGGACGATGTCGCCCCGCTTGAGCTTCGGCGCCTCCTTGCAGTTGAGGTAGGAGCTGCGTCGCACGCCGCCGGAAAAGTTCAGGACGTGGATCTGCGAGGCTTCGGCCCCGCGCTGCTTCGACCTCATGATCCTGACGGTGGTGACGACGCGACCCTCGCTCGGCTGACCGAGGTTGTTGGTGTAGACGATGCACATCGACGGCCGATTGAGGTCGCGCGGCATCACCACGACCTGGCTCAGGGCGGCCGGGTGCTTCTGGACCTCGGTCTCCGCCCGGTAGACGGAGCTCGTCGCGTGCAGCCAATCGGCCTCGGCGGCCGGGCCGAACATCAGCGCCAGGAGCGGAATCGTCTGGAGTGCGTTCTTGAATCTCACGGCTGGACTCCTTCCATGTCGTGGCGCGGGCCGCGGCCGCGTCCCCGCCTTGCCTTCCGGTCTCGAGCTGGCTCGATCACGATCAGAAGGCCGAAGGTAGTCGTTCAGCCGGAATCTGTCAATGCAGTCTATCTCGCTTGAGCAAACAACTTTTTGCTATGAAGGGGGGTCGCGCTCGAGCACGTAGACGAAGAAGCTTCGGCCGTCCCCGACCCGGAAGGTGCGGAACCGGTAGAGTCGCTGAAAGTCCTCGTTCTTCCAGATCTGCTCGTCGCTCGGCCGGCGCGGCTTGCGACTGCCGGTCGCCGAATCGAACATGATGTAGTCCGGCCGTCGCTCGACGACGTAGTCGCCGTCACTCTTTTCGTGACCGGCGATCCCGGCGCCCATCGTCGCCACGTCGCGATGGGCGATGTGGCTGTCGTTGAGGCCCAGCATGTCGATCGCGCGCAGCCGCGAGTAGTAGGGGATCGAGCCGGCGGTGTTGGTGGCGATGACCGCGTCCGGGTCGGCGTTCTGCCGCAGCCAGAGGCCGGCGTGGCGGCCGCGCTCGGCGACCTTGTCGCTGCCGACGAACGGCAGCATGTTGGGCTGGTGGAACGCCTGCAGCAGGTTGAACGCGACCACCAGAAGCGCGAACCCGAGCTGTCGGCCGCCGCCCGGCGCCAGCGCGGCGAAGCCCATCGCCGACCACAGGCCGAGCAGCGGCATCACCTCGCCGAAGAACCGGAAGCTGGGCTGCGCGTCGCCGCCGACGGCGACCACGTAGGCCGTGTGCAGCAGCAGGTAGACGGCGACCACCCGCACCGGCCCGAAGCGTCGTCTCATGGCGCCGGCCGCCACCAGGCCGGCGGCCGCCGCGCACAGGATCAGCAGCGACGCGCCACTGAAGCGGGTGAAGTAGTCCCAGCCGCGCAGCAGCTGGGCGACGGTGCCGCCGACCTTGGCGTAGAAGGTGTTCGGCAGCAGCCAGCCGTAGTAGAGGTACCGCCAGGCGAAGTAGGGGGCGTAGAGGACGGCGAGGCCGAGGGTGAGCGGCAGCCAGCCGCCGCGGCCGGTGCGTACGCGGTCGATCAGCCGGTCGGCGACCAGGGTGACGAACAGCAGGCCGGCGTCGGGGCGGCTCATGGCGGCGAGCGCGCAGACGACCCCGGCGGCGGCGTAGAGGCGGGCGGAGTCCGCGGCCCGCGCCTTCAGATAGAGGAGCATCCCGAGCAGGCCGAGGAAACCCACCAGCGGCACCTCCATGCCGGCGAGCGTCCAGGTGGCGAACACCCCGGACGACGCGACCATGAGCAGCGCCAGGGCGGCGACGCCGGCGTCGATGCCGCGCACGAACCTGCCGCTCGCCGCCAGCAGCAGCAGGCAGCCGGCCGCGAACGCGGCTCCCAGCCAGCGCGAGCTGGCCACCGTGTCGAAGCCCAGCTTGTTGCCCAGGCCGAGAACGAACACCCAGAGGAAGGTCGTGTAGCCCTCGACCCGCTCGCCCTCGTTGAAGACCAGGCCCTTGCCGGCGGCGAAGTTCTCGGCGTAGCGGAACGAGATGAAGGCGTCGTCGAGCATCCAGTGGCGGATCTCGACGGCGTAGAGGCCGAGCAGGGCCAGGGCCGCGGCCAGCGCCGCCCAGAGCGCCCATCCGGGCGGCCTCCTGGCGGCGGGCTGGGACGGCGGCTGCGGGTCGCTCATAGGTGGGTCTATTCCAGGTAGCCGAGGGCCCGCAAGGTCTCGATGTCTTCCTGGCGCAGCTCCGCGGTGCCGGCGCGATTCGACTCGCGGCTCTCGAGCATCAGGCTCCGGAACGGCCGCAGCAGCCGGGCGAGATGGCGGCACGGTCCCTCGCAGGGCTCGGCCAGCGAGCGGCTCTCGCCCGGATCGGCGACCAGGTCGTAGAACTCCTGGCGGTCGTCGTTGAGCCAGATCAGCTTGTGGGTGCGGCTGCGCGCCGCGAAGGCGTCGAAGGTCTCGATGAACTGGACGCGGTCGGCCATCTGCCGGCCACGCAGCAGGGGCGCGAAGCTCTCGCCCTGGGCCTGGGGCTCGGGCTCGAGGCCGACGAGATCGAGCAGGGTCGGCATCAGGTCGATCAGCCCGACCGGCCGCTCGACCCGGCCGGTGAAGCCGCCGAGCGGCCGCGGCGGCCGCACCACCAACGGAATCCGGATCAGCTCCTCGTGCGGAGCGAAGCCGTGGCCGAGCATCCCGTGCTCCAGAAACGCCTCGCCATGATCCGAGGTGACGATGAGCAGGGTGTCGTCGAAGACGCCGAGCGCCCGCAGGCGCGCGACCAGATCGCCGAGCGCGGCGTCGGTGTAGGCGACCTCGTGGTCGTAGCGGGCCTGGAGCGCGCGCAGGTCGTCCGGATCGTTGAGCCGCATCCCCCACTCCGGGGCCCTCTGCCCGCTCTGCGGCGGCACGCTCTTCATCTCCGTCGGACCGAAGGCGTCGGCCATCCCCTTGATCTGCTTGTTGAACGGCCAGTGGAGGTCGAGGTAGTGCAGGTAGGCGAAGAACCGCCGTCCCTGGAGACGCTTGGCCCAGCCCTCGAACCAGGAGTTGAGCTTGAAGGCGCCGCGTCCGCGCTTGTCGATGTAGGTGCCGAAGCCCTGGTTGAAGCCGAACCGGGCCTGGAGGTGGACCTGGTCGATCATCGCGCCGGTCGCGAGGCCGGCCGCCGACAGGCGCTCGGCCAGGGTGGTGAGGCGCTCGTCCAGCACCTCGGTGCGCAGCTCCTGGCCGGCCTCGAGGCTCGCCCGCTGGATGCCGTGCTGGCTCGGGTAGAGCGACGTGAACAGGGTGGCGATCGCCGGCTTGGTCCAGGTCGAGTGGGAGAGCGCGGCGTCGAAGACCACGCCCTCGGCGGCGAGCGCGTCGATGTGCGGCGTGGTCGGCAGCGGATAGCCGTAGGCGCCGACACGATCGGCGCGCAGGGCGTCGATCAGGACGACCACGACGTTGCCCTCGAACGGCGCTACCGGCTCTTCGGGTGGCGAGCAGCCACCGGTCGACAGGGCCGCCAGCGCCGCCAGGGCGGCGGTCGCCAGGCACCTGCCCGGGTGCAAGCGCAGCGCGGGAGCAGCTTCCATGTCGGCCGCGACTCTAGCAGTCCCGCCCTGTCACCAGCCCGCGGCTTCACGACGCCCCGCCGGGCGGCGCCGGGGGCGTGCACGGGACCAGCCGCGAGCCCAGCAGGAACCGCTCGACCGCCTCGGCGGCCAGGCGGGCGCCGGCCGGGGTCCAGTGTGGATCGTCGTCGAAGAAGAGCGGGTGCTCGCGGGCGCTCTCGAACGCCGGCAGCAGGCTCTCGACCGGGTACGGAAGGGTGTCCGCGACCTCGTCGAAGTAGCGAAACGGCTCGCGCACGAACGGACCGAGCCGCTCGTAGCGGCTGCGCTCCCAGTTGTTCGGCGACTCGACGGCGCTGTACTGGTACGCCCGCGGGTAGACGATCAGGGCCATCGGCACGCCCAGCTGCGACGCGGCGTAGGCGTGCAGGCGCTCGAGGTTCTTCATCACGCCGCGCTCGATCTCCGGACGCGTCCGCTCGAGGCTGCGGCTGGTGACGAAGAAGCGGTCCGCGGGCACGCCGTCGTCCGGGTCGGTCTCTTGGTCGTGGCGCCGCAGGAGGCGCTCGAAGGTCTCGGCGGCCGACCCCAGCGCCGGCAGCCGTGAGGAGACCGCCAGCACCAGGTCCCGGAACACCTTGGTGTGGTCGATCTCGAGATCGCCCGCGGCGCGCAGCTCGCTCTCGTAGCGCAGGTCGTCGGCGAAGTCGGTCATGTCCAGG
>JBFGLX010000185.1:0-6962 GCA_041575955.1 Thermoanaerobaculia bacterium | reverse complement strand
TTCGACTGCTCGCGCACGGCGCTGCGCCACCCGCGCGAGACCAAGGGGCTCGACTACCACGTGACCACCGAGGCCAAGGCGTGCTGCGAGCCCGGAGACTGCTGCTGATGCTCCGCCGACGCCGATGCCGGAGGTGACGCGCACGGTCCGCGCGCCGGAGACCGAAGCGCCGCCGCTGGTGGCGCTCGAAGCGCTCGACACGCTCTGGTTCCAGGTCGCGGGAACGGTGTGCAACCTGGCCTGCACGCACTGCTTCGTCTCCAGCTCGCCGACCAACCACACGCACGAGGGCATGACCCTGGCCGAGATCGTGCCCTACCTCGAGGAGGGCGCGCGGCTGGGGGTCAAGGAGTACTACTTCACCGGCGGCGAGCCGTTCCTCAATCCCGAGATGGAGGCGATTCTCGAGGCGACGCTGGCGCTCGGCCCGGCGACGGTGCTCACCAACGGGCTGCTGCTCGATCCGGTCCGCTGCGAGCGGCTGGCGGCGCTGGCGGCGGCGAGCGACTACTCGCTCGACTTCCGGGTGTCGCTCGACGGCTACGACGCCGAGTCGAACGACCCGATCCGGGGCGCCGGCACCTTCGAGCGGATCCTCAAGGGCATCCGGAATCTCTACCGGGCCGGCATCAACCCGGTGATCACCGTCACCGAGGTCCACGACGAGAACGCCTCGCGGGAGGGCCGGGAACGCTTCTTCCGGCTGCTGGCCGAGCTGGGAATCGCCAAGCCGCGCCTCAAGCTCCTGCCGGTCTTCCGGATGGGCGCCGAGGCCGGGCGCGGCGGCGCCTACGAAAGCTGGCAGCGGCTGCGGCGCGGCGACGCTCCGGCCGACGGCTGGTCGCACCTCCAGTGCAGCGCCTGCCGCATGGTCACCGACCAGGGGGTCTGGGTCTGTCCGATCCTGGTCAACGAGCCCGGGGGCAAGATGGGAGAGCGGATCGCCGACACGCTCGGGCCCTATCCCCTCGAGCACCCGGCCTGCTGGACCTGCCACGTGTACGGCGTGAGCTGCCGGACGTAGGGGCCAGGCCGTGACGAAGCCATGACCGACCGAAGCGCCAAGGATGATCGCTCCAGGAAGCGCACGCCCCCGGCGCCGCTCGCCGCCCACCGCGGCCTGGCCACCTGGGGCGAGAAGCTGGTGCCGCTGGGCGAGTTCCGGCGCGCCGCGGCGGCCGCCGGCCGCCAGCTCTCCGGCGCCGAGCGCGCGGCCGAGGCGGCGAGCTTTCTCGAGCGGCCGGAAGATCCGACGCCGGTCGAGGGTCCCTACTCGAAGGTGGCCGTCTTCGGCGGCGTCTACAACAACCACTACGCGTTGGCCGCCCTGCTCGAGGACGCGGCGGCGCGGGGCGCCGAGGCGATCTACTGCCTGGGCGACCTGGGCGGCTTCGGCCCCAGTCCGGACAAGGTCTGGCCGCTGCTCGAGCGGGGCGCGGTGCGCACGATCCAGGGCAACTACGAGGAGTCGCTCTCCTCCGGGCAGGAGGACTGCAACTGCGGCTACACCGACCCGCGCGACAATCACTTCGCCGCGCTCTCCTACCTCTACACCGCCCGCCGCAGCTCGGCCGAGTTCAAGCGCTGGATGGGCGAGCTGCCCAAGCGACGCCGCATCCGGGTCGGCCGCCGCGAGCTGCTGCTCGTCCACGGCTCGCCGCGCCGAATCAACGAGTTCCTCTTCCGTTCGACCTCGCCGTCGCCGTTTCTCGAGATCCTGCTCGCCCAGGAGCGGGTCGACGGCTTCCTGTGCACCCACACCGGCCTGCCCTGGCAACGCCACCTGCCCTCGGGCGGAGACGTGATCAACGTCGGCGTCATCGGCCGGCCGGCCAACGACGGCCGCACCGCGGTCTGGTACTGCATGCTGGAGGATCTCGACGGCCGGCTCGGCGCCGAGCTCCTCGAGCTGCCGTACGATCACCTCGCGATGGCCGAGGAGATGCGCCGCGAGGAGCTGCCGGAGGAGTTCGTCGAGACCGTTCTGACGGGCTGGTGGACCACCTGTCTCGAGATTCTGCCCGCCCGGGAGCGGGCCGCCTCCCGCTACTGAGATGACCGCTCGCAAGCCGCACATCGCCATCCTCGGCGCCGGCCCGACCGGCCTCGAAGCCGCGCTCGCGGCCGTCGACCACGGCTACCCGTTCACGCTCTACGAGGCGGCCGAGGAGGTGGCGGCGCACGTCCGCGAGTGGGCCCACGTGCGGCTGTTCTCGCCCTGGGGCCTGAACATCTCGCCCCGGATGAGGCGACACCTCGAGCGGGCGGGGCACCGGCTGCCGGCGCACGAGGACGAGGTCTGCCCCACCGGCCGGGAGCTGATCGAGATCGCCCTGCGGCCGACCGCCGAGCTGCCGGAGATCGCGCCGCACCTCAAGACCGGCGTGCGGGTGAAGCAGATCGGGCGCGAGGGGCTGCTCAAGCACGAGGAGATCGGTAGCGAGGCCCGCGCCACCCGGCCCTTCCGCCTGCTCGTCTGCGACGCGACCGGCGGCGAGTGGGTCGAGCGGGCGGAGGTGGTGCTCGACTGCACCGGCACCTGGGGCAAGCCCAACACCCTGGGCGACGGCGGCATCGCCGCTCCCGGCGAGGCGAGCATGGACGGCGCGATCGTGCGATCGATCCCGGACGTCTCCCGGGACGAGCGCTTCTGGGCCGGTAAGACCGTTCTCCTGGTCGGCGCCGGCCACTCGGCCCAGACCGCCGTGCTGGATCTGGCGCGGCTGGCGGAGAGCCACCCCGGTACCCGGATCGTGTGGGCCCTGCGCGCCGAGGACCCCCGCTGGCACGTCGACCCCGAAGACCCTCTCCCGGAGCGGGCGCGCCTGATCGCCGCGGCGACGCAGCTCGCCGAGGACGAGTCCTCGCCGGTGGAGACGGTGCGCGGCGTGGTGGTCGAGTCGCTGGCGCCGCTCAACGGTGGCTACCAGGTCACGCTGCGCAAGCGCGACGGCGAGCGGCTGCGCCTGGCGGTCGACCGGATCCTGTCGCTCACCGGCTTCGTCGGCGACCACGAGCTCTACCGGCAGCTCCAGGTGCACGAATGCTACGCCACCAGCGGGCCGATGAAGCTCGCGGCGGCGCTGCTCGGCTCGACGGGCGGCGACTGTCTGGACCAGCAGAGCCACGGCGCCGACACGCTGGTCAACCCCGAGCCCAACTTCTTCATCCTCGGCTCGAAATCGTACGGCCGCAACAACACGTTCCTCATGCGGGTGGGCTGGCAGCAGGTGGACGAGGTCTTCTCGCTGCTCGCTGTGGAAAAGGCGCTACCCGGCGCGCCGGCGTAAGTGTCATCATTCGACGAGGGCGCGCCGGCTCGACCGCGCGACCGGAGTTCTCATGCCCATGCCGCCGGTCCACCAGACGCAGCCGGAGCCGCCGAACATGAGGGTGCTGCTGCTGGCGCCGCATCCCTTCTACCAGCTTCGCGGCACGCCGATCGACGTCGAGCTGGTGGTGCGGGCGCTCAGCGAAAGGGGCGCCACGGTCGACGTCGCGACCTATCACGAGGGCACGGACGTGGACTACCCGGGGGTGCGGATCTGCCGCATCCGGGCGCCGCGGTGGCTCGACGGCGTGAGGCCGGGCTTCTCGGCGCGCAAGCTCCTGTGCGATCTGCTGCTCTTCTTGCGCGCCTGGGGGCTGGTGGCGCGCGGCGACTACGACGTCGTGCACGCCGGCGAGGAGGCGGTCTTCATGGCCATGTTCTTCAAGCTCTTTCACGGCCTGCCCTACGTCTACGACATGGATTCGTCGATCGCCCAGCAGCTGGTCGAGTCGCGGCCGCTGCTCGGGCCCCTGTCACCGCTGTTCAACTACGCCGAGCGGCTCGCGATCCGCGGCGCCCTGGCCGTGGCGCCGGTGTGCCATGCCCTCGGCGACCTGGCGCGCCAGCGCGGCGGCAATAACGTCGTGGTGCTGCACGACATCTCGCAGCTGGCCGACGAGGACTTCCGCTCCTCGTGGAGCCTGCGCGAGCGCCTGGGCGTCGACGGCCCGCTGATGCTCTACGTCGGCAACCTGGAGCGCTACCAGGGCGTTGACCTGCTGCTCGAGGGCTTCGGCGCCGCCCATCCCCGGCGGCCCGACCTGCGGCTGGTGGTGGCCGGCGGCGCGCCGGAGGACATCGACGCCTACCGCCGCCAGGCGGAGCGGCTCGGCGTCGCGGAGTGCATCCACTGGCTCGGCTGGTGGCCGGCGGAGAAGTTGGGCGAGCTCCTCGGGCAGGCCGACTTCCTGGTGGCGCCCCGGATCAGGGGGATCAACACGCCGATGAAGATCTTCCCCTACCTGCACTCGGGCCGGCCGGTGCTGGCGACGCGCCTGCCGACGCACACCCAGCTGCTGGACGATTCGGTGGCGCTGCTGGCGCCGCCGACGCCCGCGGACTTCGCCGAGGCGATGGTGCGGCTGGCGGGCGACGCCGCGCTGCGCGATCGCCTGGGCGCCGCCGGCCGGCAGTTCGTGCTCGACAACCACCTCTACACCCACTACCGGCAGCGGCTCGACCGCCTGTACGGCCTGGTCGGCGACGCGCTGGTGGCGCGCCGCCCGGAAGCCGCGGCCTGCGCCGAGCGATGAAGATACTGGTCACCGGCGGCACCGGTTTCACCGGCTCGCATCTGGTTCGCCGCCTGCTCGACGGCGGCCACCAGGTGCGCGTGCTCGACAACCAGGAGGGGCTCTTCCACGACGAGCTCCGGGAGCTGGGAGCCGAGATGCGCCTCGGCAGCATCACCGACGCCGGCCTGGTCGAGGAGTGCGTCGAGGGCTGCGAAGTGGTGCACCACCTCGCCGCCGCGTTCCGCCAGCTCGACGTCTCCGACGAGCACTACCGGGCGGTCAACGTCGAGGGGACCCGCCGCCTGGCCGAGGCCGCGCTCGCGGCCGGCGTCCGCCGTTTCGTCTACTGCAGCACGCAGGGCGTGCATGGACACATCGCCGAGCCGCCCGGGGACGAGAGCTCGCCGATCGCGCCCGAGGACTTCTACCAGCAGACCAAGTACGAGGGCGAAGCGGCGCTCGGGCCGCTGATCGAGCGCGGGCTGAGCGCGGTGACGCTGCGGCCGACCGCCATCTACGGTCCGGGCGACCCGGCGCGCTTCCTGATGCTCTTCCGGATGGCCGCTCGAGGCCGCTTCCTGATGTTCGGCGACGGCGAGACCTTCTACCACCCGGTGCACATCGACAACCTCGTCGACGCCTTCGAGCTGGCGGCCGCGGCCGGCGAGCAGGCGATCGGCGAGGCCTACCTGATCGGCGACGCCGAATACTGGTCGCTGAACGCCCTCGTCCGCCACGTCGCGGCCGCGATCGACGTGGAGGTCCGCATCGTGCACCTGCCGTTCTGGCCGCTCTGGCTGGCCTCGTGGGGATGCGAGATGGTATGCAAGCCGCTGCGCGTCCCGCCGCCCCTCTTTCGCCGGCGGGCCAACTGGTTCCGGCAGGACCGCGCCTTCCGCATCGACAAGGCTCGCCGCGACCTCGGCTACGAGCCGCGGGTCGGCATCCGCGAGGGCCTCGAGGAGACCGCGGCCTGGTACCGCGAGAACGGCTACCTGGCCTGATCTTCTATTTCCTCACTCGTTCTTGGCCCGGATCACGTAGCGCCAGACCAGCCAGGCGCCGCCGGCCAGGAAGAGCAGCGCCCAGATCACCTGCACCGACGGCAGGATGCGTTTCAGGACGTCGAAGCGCGCCGCGAACCCGACCAGCCCCAGGCCGACGAGCACCAGGCCGGCGACCGGCAGGTTGGTCGACTCGCGCCCGCCGGCCAGCCAGGTCGCGAGAATCGCCAGGCCGATGATGGTTGGAAAGCTCGGCAGCCAGTCGAGGATCTTGCCCAGCTCCGTGTAGCCGAGCGTGACGGCGAAGCCGAGAACCCCGAAGCCGAAGAACGCGACCATCCAGCCGGCCGAGCTCGGGACGCGCTTGATGAACGCGTAGTCGACCAGCGCTGCCGCCGCCGCGATCAGCAGCAGGGCCGGCCACAGCCGCTTGAACGGCGGCACGCCGAGGTTCATGGCGTTGAGCAACAGCCAGAGGCCCCCGGCGAAGGCCGCGACTCCAACGATCAGTCCGATTCGAGAGCCCGCCCGGGCCCCGGTTGCCGTCATCCATCCCTCCTCTCGGGTTGCGGCGCCAGGATACTCGATTGTCGTGGCCCGAGACAGGGGGGAGCGGGCAGCGAGCCTGCGCCGACACGACATATCAAATTACTCCGGAAAATATGCTACACTTCGCGGTCATCGCTTCCCTACTATCAATCTTTTTTGTTGGAGGACTCAGATGCGGAGAATCTTGTTCGCCCTCGCGCTCGTGGCGCCGGTGGCGGCTCCCTCGATGGCGTCGACGTTTCTCGCGATGTCGGACGTGGAGCTCGTGACCCAGGCCGACGCCGTCGTACAGGGCCGGATCATCAGCCAGAGAAGCTCATGGGACGCGGCCGGCGGGGTCATCGTGACCGAATCGGCCGTCCGGGTGCAGCAGGTGCTGGTCGGGCGGGCGCCGGACGTCGTCACCGTTCGAACCGCCGGCGGCCAGGTCGGCGATTTCGCGGTCGACGCGATCGGCTTTCCGAAGTTCAACGACCGCGAGCGGGTCCTCCTGTTCCTCTCCGACAACGGCGACGGCACCAGCCGGGTGCTCGGCTATCAACAGGGCCATTTCGAGGTCGTCGAGCGCCTGGACGGCGTCAAGATGGCGGTGCCGCGCACCGAGGACGGCGCCTCCTTCCTGAGCCGCTCCGGCCAGCTGAAGCCCGAGCGCCCCAGCATGCTCCTGCGCGATTTCAAGCGCGGCGTGCGTCGCATCGCCCGCGAACAACGGGGCGAGATTCGTCCCTGACGGCGAGCAGAGGAGATAGACGAACGTGAAGAGAATCATGACTTCCCGCATCCTGCTGGCCGCCACGGCGGTCGCTTTCATCGCCAGCGCCATCTCGGCCTACCAGCTGCTCA
>JBFGLX010000184.1:0-6963 GCA_041575955.1 Thermoanaerobaculia bacterium | reverse complement strand
TGTCCGATCTGACGGATCACCCGATGAACGCGGTGATCAGCCTGGGCGGCTGCACCGCCTCCTTCGTGTCGCCGGACGGGCTCGCGGTGACCAACCATCACTGCGCCTACGGCGCCTTGCAGTACAACTCGACCG
Organism: Thermoanaerobaculia bacterium; assembly: GCA_041575955.1. Lineage (GTDB taxonomy): Bacteria > Acidobacteriota > Thermoanaerobaculia > Multivoradales > JAHEKO01 > JAHEKO01. The sequence continues at coordinate 6,828 of JBFGLX010000184.1, read as the reverse complement.
AGGAGGACAACCTGATGCGGGACGGCTTCCTGGCGCCGGATCGCTCCGCCGAGCGGCCGGCCGGGCCCGGGAGCCGCATCCTGGTCACCGTCGAGGTCACCGACGTCACCGATCGGATCGACGGCGCCGTGCCGGCGGACGCCGACGGCCGCGCCCGCTACCAGGCGATCGAAGACGAGCAGAAGGCCCTGGTCGCCGGCTGCGAGCAGGATGCCGGGCATCGCTGCGCCGTCCGCGCCTACCACGGCGGCCTCGAGTACGAGCTGATCAAGCAGCTCGAGATCAAGGACGTGCGGCTGGTCTACGCGCCGGCCGCCTCGATCGGGATCTTCGGCGGCGAGATCGACAACTGGATGTGGCCGCGCCACACCGGCGACTGGGCGTTCTACCGGGCCTACGTCTCGCCGCAAGGCGAGCCGGCCGAGTACGCGCCCGAGAACGTGCCCTACCGGCCGCGCCACGCGCTCACGGTCTCGCGCCGCGGGCTCGGGGCCGGCGACCTGGTGATGGTCGTCGGCTACCCCGGCACCACCAGCCGCTACCGGTTGGCGTCGGAGGTCGAGAGCCAGTTCGAATGGGACTACCCGGAGCGCCGGCGGATGTTCGAGGAGTGGCGGCGCACCCTCACCGACGCCGCGCCCGAGGGCAGCGACGCCGCCATCAAGTACGGCACGCTCATGCGCGGCCTCGACAACGCCATCAAGAACTACGACGGCATGATCTCCGGCTACGCCCGGACCGGCGTGCTCAGCCGCAAGCGGGCGCTGCAGGAATCGCTGCGCGGCTGGATCGAGGCCGATGCCGAGCGTCGGGCGCGCTACCTGTCGACCCTCGAGGAGCTGGACGCCCTGATCGCCGAGTCGGTCGGCAACCGCGAGCGCGACCTCTTCTACAGCTATCTGGCGCGGCGCGGCGAGGCGCTGCGCACGGCGACCACCCTCTACCGGCTGAGCCGCGAGCGCCAGAAGCCCGACCTGGAGCGCGAGCCCGGTTACCAGGAGCGCGACCTCGAGCGGCTGAAGGAGCGTCTGACCCGGATGGAGCGTACCTACGATCCGGCCGTCGATCGGGCGTTCTGGCGCAACTTCATCCTGCGCTATGCGGCGATTCCGGCCGCTCAGCACGTCGCGGCGTTCGACGCCTGGTTCGGCATCGACGGCAACACGGTCGACGAAGGCGAGCTGGACGCCAGGCTCGAATCGATGTACGCCGGCACCGGCCTCGGCGACACCGCCACCCGCCTGGCGTGGATGGACCGCTCGCCGGCCGAGATCGAGGCCAGCGAGGATCCGTTCCTGCGGCTCGCGGTGGCGCTCTACGACAGCGACCTGCGGCTCGAAGAGGAGGCCAAGGCGCTCGAGGGCCGCTACGAAGAGGTTCGGCCGCGCTACATGGCCGCCGTCATCGCCTACCTCGAGAGCCTGGGCCGCCCGATCTATCCCGATGCCAACGGCACCCTGCGGGTCACCTACGGCACGATCGAGGGCTACCGGCCGCGGGACGGGGTCCGCTACGAGCCGTTCACCACCCTCGACGGCATCGTCGAGAAGCACACCGGTGAGGACCCGTTCGACGCCACCGAGGCCCAGCTCGCCCTGATCGCCGCCAAGACCTACGGCGACTCCTTCGACGAGACCCTCGGCTCGGTGCCGGTCAACTTCCTATCGACGGTCGACACCACCGGCGGCAACTCCGGCTCGGCCACGCTCAACAGCCGCGGCGAGCTGGTCGGCCTGCTGTTCGACGGCAACTGGGAGAGCATCATCTCCGACTGGGACTTCAGCCAGGAGCGGACGCGCTCCATCCACGTCGACAGCCGCTACATGCTGTGGGCGATGGAGTTTCTCGACGGAGCCGGGCACCTGCTCGAGGAGATGGGGCTCGGCTCGGACTGAAGCCGGAGCCCGAGCCGACTAGGCGTAGCCGATCCGGACCGCGGTCTGGTACTGCAGCCGGCCGTCCGAGAAGCCGCCGCGGAACTCGATCACCTCGAGCCACTCGAGCGTCTTGCCGACGAGATCCTGCCGCGCCGCTTCCACCGCCGCCGCGATGGCGGCGTCGTACGACTCATAGGACTGGCCCCAGAACGTGCCCATCTGTCCACCTGAACTCGACTCGATCTGCATGGCTCTTCTCCTCTTCCCATCGATTGAGTAAGGGTCGGAATCGGCTCTCAGCGTATCACCGGCTCCAGGGCGCTTTCACGACGTTCTCCACGCGTTTTGCTACCCGTACGAGATCACCGGCGCCGCCGACTGACCTGCCCTCAGCGATTCCCGTCGCCCGTCCAGCCCGGCCCGCGCACCACCCTCCCCGGCGTCGCCCCGGTGTGCTCGCCGTCGGCCAGCACCCGGACGCCGTTGACGAACACGTGCGAGACCCCAGTCGCGTACCGGTGCGGCGCCTCGAAGGTCGCGTGGTCCTGGATGGCCGCGGGGTCGAAGACGACGAGGTCGGCGTAGTTGCCTACGACCAGCGTGCCGCGCTCCCTGAGGCCGAGGTTGGCGGCCGGCAGCGAGGTCAGCCGGCGGATCGCCTCCTCGAGCGGGATCAGCTCCTCGTCGCGGACGTAGCGTCCGAGCAGGCGCGCGAACGTGCCGTAGGCGCGCGGGTGGGGGTTGGACTTCAGGAACACCCCTTCGGTCGCCGGCGCCCCGGCGTCGGAGCCGAAGCTCACCCAGGGCAGGCCGATCTTCTTGCGCACGTTGTCCTCGGACATCATGAAGTAGATCGTGCCCACCCGGCTGTCGTCCTCGATCACCAGGTCGATGGCGGTGCGGGCGGGCGAGGTGCCGCGCTGCTCGGCGACCTCGGCCAGGGTCTTGCCGGTCAGCGGCTTGAGGGCATCGCTCTTGAAGCTCGACAGGATCATGCCCTCGGGGCCGCTCTCGTAGAACAGGTTCTCCCACTCGTCGCCCGGCGCGGTCATCTCGGCCTCGACCCGGGCGCCGATCCCGGGATCGCGCAGGCGCTCGACCCAGGCGTCGTGCCCACCCTCCTGGACCCAGGGCGGCATGGCGGCGTCGAGGCCGGTGGCGCCGGCCGTGTAGGTGTAGATGTCGGCGGTGACGGCCACGCCCGCGGCCCGCGCCGCCTCGATGCGCTCGATCGCCGCGTCGAGCTTGTGGTGGTTCGAGCGGCCGGCGGCCTTCAGGTGATAGATCTCGGCCCTGGCCCCGGACTGGCGCGCGATCGCGATCAGCTCGTCCACCGCCTCGAGCAGGCGGGCGCCCTCGCTGCGCAGGTGGGAGATGTACATGCCGCCGTGCTCGGCGGCGACCGACGCCAGCGCGACCAGCTCGTCGGTGCCGGCGTAGAACCCCGGCGCGTAGATCAACGACGACCCGACCCCGAGGGCGCCCTCCTCCATCGCCCGGCGCACGAGCGCCTTCATCTCGTCGAGCTCCGCGGCCGAAGGCGCACGGTCGGCGAAGCGGACGACGTGGATCCTGACCGTCGTCGCGCCCACGAACGAGGCGACGTTGGGCGACACCCCGCGCGCCACCAGGTGGTCGAGGTACTCGGCCAGCGTTGTCCATTCGACGTCGAACTTGACGTCGGCCTGGCGCTCGACCATCAGCTCCTTCATCTCGGCGGTCAGCGGCCCCATCGACCAGCCCTCGCCGAAGACCTCGAGCGTGACCCCCTGGCGGACGTCGCTCTGCGCCCGGCCGTCCTCGATCAGCGACTCGGTGGCCCAGCTGAGCATGTTGATGAATCCCGGCGCGACCGCCAGGCCGCCGGCGTCGATCTCCAGCCTGCCGCGCCGCCCGCCCAGGTCGCCGACCGCGGCGATCCGATCGCCGTCGAGCGCGACGTCCGCCACCCTGGGCTCGCCGCCCGTGCCGTCGTAGACGCTGCCGCCCCTGAGGATCACGTCGTGCGCCTCCGGGGCCGAGCAGCTGATCGCTAACATTCCTATTCCCAACAGATAAGACGATCTTCCCATGGCCGCTCGAGTATCTCGCAGGTGTTCAGATTACACAACGGCCGGGAGCGGCTTCGGCTAGACTGATTCCGATCGGGTCACGACCCACGGACACAGATGGCGGAAGCGCGCGAACGACCGAAACTGGAGCTGGTGGCTCCGGCGTCGACGAGCCGGGGCCGACCGGCCGCCGCGATCCAGGTCGGCCAGTACCAGGTCGACCTGCCCGAGGGCGTCACGACCGCCGACTGGATGCTCGAGAAGGTCGCGATCCAGAATCCGCGGATTCGCGCCTTTCTCGGCTGTCTCGAGCTGCTCGAAGAGGTGCTCGACAGCAACTTCGCCATCCTCCACTGCTCGCCCGAGCGCCTGCTCTACATCCAGCGCCGGGTCGCCAAGGTCGCCAACCTGATCCGCTCCGAGATCGGGCCGATGCTCAAGGGTCCGTCCAAGATCCCGGCGCTCGAGGCCGCGCGGCGGAGCGCCGAGCTGTCGCTGCAGATGCTGCGGGTGACGGCGCTGGCCGACGTCGATCGGCTCGGCCCGATGATCGAGGAGGAGCACTACCTGCAGGCGCGCAAGACCCTGTGCGTCACCCTGGGCAAGCTCCACTCCTTCCTGCAGGACACGTTCGGCAAGATCATGGCCGGCGACCCTCGCAGCCTCCACGACTCGGACTACTTCCTGTCGCGCCGTTTTCCCCGCGACATCGAGGAGGCCGAGTGGCTCTACACCACCGTGGCGCGCCTCTGGAGCTACCTGCGCCGGCTCGGGGGGTCGCGGTCCGAGGAGCTCCTGGCGCTGGCCGAGCGGCTGCGCAAGGAGGGCACGGTCCCCGACGGCCGGACCTGGCAGGATACGCAAGCCCTGCTCCAGTCGCTGCTCGACGAGCTCACCCCGCTGCTCAAGGAGATCCTCGCCCAGCGCGGCATCCGCTTCGACGAGATGGAGATGCTCGACCGCTACACGATCGATCTGCCGACCCAGTGCAACATCGTGCTCGAGCTCTACGCCACCGCCCAGGAGCTCACCGAGCGGATCATGGTCGAGTCCCAGCGCAGCGCCCAGGAGCGGATCGCCGAGCTCACCTCGAGCCACCAGATCCTCGGCCAGCGCACCGCGAACCTGATCGACAGCATCGCCCACGGCCTCGAGGAGCTCGGCACGTTCGTGCCGATCTGGCTCAAGCACATCGAGCTCCGCCGCGCGCTGCTGCTCAAGAAGATCCCCGACGAGAGCTAGCCTGCCCGACTGTCGGCCGGGATCGGCGACCGCCCCCGCCGGGGTGCTAGCCTACGCGCCATGAGCGAGCCTCAAGAAACGGTCAGAAAGACCCTGGGAGATGCGCTCTCGGGTCGAGGGGCGCACGCCCTGACGGCGGAGATCTTCGACGGGGCGCCGTGGGAATGGGCCGGGGCGCTGCCCGACGGGTCGCCGCACAGCATGTTCCAGCTCGTCAACCACCTGGTCTACTGGCAGGACTTCGCCCTCGAGTGGCTCGACGGCGCCAAGCCCGAGACGCCGGAGCACGACGCCGACAGCTGGCCCCTGGGCAGGGCGCCGGCGGACCTCGACACCTGGGAGCGCTCGGTCGAGCGGTTCAAGACCGGACTGGCCGCGCTCGAGCGGCGAGCGCTCGAATGCGATCTCTTCAAGCGGCTGGGCCCCAAGACCGCCCTCGAGATTCTCCAGATCGTCGCCGCGCACAACAGCTATCACGCGGGCCAGGTGGCCGCGCTCCGGCGCGCCCTCGGCACCTGGCCACCGCCGGGTGGCGGCTTGACCTGGTAGCGAGCCTAGCCGGCGATCGCCGCCTCGACAGCGTCGGCGAAGCGGTCGATTTCGTCTTCGCTGGTGTAGACGCTGGGCGACACCCGGATGCCCTCGAACTCGGGGTGCTTGATGGCCACGGTCAAAATCCGGTGGCGCTCCCAGAGGTGCTCGGCGAGCGCCATCGAATCGAGGCCGTCGACCTGCATCGTGGCGATGCCGCAGGCGCAGCCCGGTTTCAGGCTCGTGTGCAGGCGGACGCGGTCGTGCTCGAGCAGTCGCTTCGCCCAGCGGTCGCGCAGGTAGACCAGCCGCGCCGCCTTGCGCTCGGCGCCGATCCCCTGGTGGAAGGTGATGGCTTCGCCGATGGCCAGGAAGTTCGCCGCCGGGTGGGTACCGATCTCCTCGAACTTGCGCACGTCGTGGTCCATCACGTCGGGCGCCGCCATCAGCGGCCAGAGGCCCGCGATCTTGTCGCGCCGGACGTAGAGCAGGCCGGTGCCGATGGGCGCGAACAGCCACTTGTGCAGGCTGGTGGCGTAGTAGTCGCAGTCGAGATCCCGGTGGCGGAAGGGGAAGTGGGCGAAGGTATGGGCGCCGTCGACGATCACCGGCAGGCCGCGGGCGCGCGCCATGGCGACGACCTCCTTGACCGGCAGGATCTGGCCGGTGATGTTGATCATGTGGCTCATCAGGACGAGGCGCGTGCGCGGGGTAACGTGCTCTTCGAAGAGCCGGACGATCTCGCCCGGGTCCTCGGCCGGAATCGGGATCCGGAACTGCTTGAGGACGATCCCCTCGCGCCGCTCGCGCTGCTTGAAGGTGGTCACCATGCGCGGATAGTCCTGGGTGGTGGTCAGCACCTCGTCGCCCGGCTCGAGGTCGAACCCGAGCTGGCAGATCTGCAGCCCCTCTGATGCGTTGCGGGTGACCGCGATCTCCTCGGCGTCGCACTCGAACAGCCGCCCGAGCCGCTGGCGGATCGGCTCGCGCTGCGGCTCGAGCACCTTCCACATGGTGTAGGGCGGCGCGTTGTTCGAGAAGGCGAGGTGGCGCGCCATCGCCTGCTGGACCACGGCCGGCGCCGGGCTGACGCCGCCGTTGTTGAGGTTGATCAGGCTGCGGTCGAC
>JBFGLX010000183.1:0-6967 GCA_041575955.1 Thermoanaerobaculia bacterium | reverse complement strand
GGGATTCACCGGCCGCTGCACAAGATGAACCGGCTGATGGTCGATCGCGCGCAGGAGGCGATCGCGCAGGCCGACGCGGTCTGTCTGATCGTCGACGCCACGACGCCGTTCGGGTCGGGCGACGCCTTCCTGCTCGAAGCGGTGAGGCGCGCCAGGGGCGTTCGCTTCTGCCTGCTCAACAAGGTCGACGCGATCCGCAAGGAGCGGCTCCTGCCGGCGATCGCGCGCTACTCCGAGAGCGGCCTGTTCGAGGAGATCGTGCCGATCAGCGCCCGCGACGGCGACAACTGCGCCCGGCTGCTCGAGCTCCTCTGGCGCCACATGCCCACCGGCGAGCCGCTCTACGATCCCGAGCTGCTCACCATCCACCCCGAGCGGTTCCTGGCCGCGGAGCGCATCCGCGAGAAGGTGCTGCTGGCGACCCGTGACGAGCTGCCGTTCGCGACCACCGTGGTGATCGATCGCTGGGAGGAGGCCGAGTCCGGCGGGCTGACGGTCATCCACGCCTCGATCGTCGTCGAGCGCCCGGGCCAGAAGGCGATCATGGTCGGCCGCCGCGGAGCGACGATCAAGCGGATCGGCACGGCGGCGCGCCGCGACCTGGAGGAGTTCCTCGAGCAGCGCGTCTACCTCGACCTGCACGTCAAGGTCGAGCCCGGATGGCGGGAGAACCGGCGGCTGCTGGCGGAGATCGACGCCGGCGCCCACTCCTGAGCCCGATCTCGTGTTGTCCACTCCACTGCGCCCAAAGGGTGGAGGTGCTCCCATTAGCAAGCGATGGAAGCCGTGCGCGAGTCGCGCCATGGGCGCTATCAAATCGTCGGCGAGATCGGCCGGGGCTCGACCGGTCCGGTCTACCTGGCGCGCGACCTGAGCTCGGCACGCGACGTCGCACTCAAGACCCTCAGCGAGGCCGGCTCGCTCGACGACGGGGACCTCGAGCACCTGCGGCGGCTCTTCCTGAACGAGGCGAGTGCGCGGGCGCTCCTCTCCCATCCCGGCATCGTCCAGGTCCACGACCTGATCGACGAGCCCGGCCAGGCCGAGATCCTCCTGGTCATGGAGTACGTCGCCGGTTCGACCCTGGCGGAGGTCCTGGCGCGGCCCGACCCGCTGCCGTTCGATTTCGTGGTCAACGTCGTGCGCGAGGTCGCGGCGGTGCTCGACCACGTCCACGCGCACGGCGTCGTCCATCGCGACATCAAGCCGGCCAACATCCTGATCAGCGCCGACGCCGGCATCAAGGTGACCGATTTCGGCATCTCCGACCTCGGCGGCCAGGGCCTGGCCGAGGAGCTGAAGCGGGCGGGATCGCCGAACTACATGGCGCCGGAACGGGTGCTCGGCACCGGCGGAGACGCCAGCGTCGACATCTGGGCGCTCGGCGTCGTGCTCTACGAGATGCTCGCCCGCCGGCTGCCGTTTCAGGGCGAATCGGTCGCCGAGCTGGTCACCGCCATCGCCGCCGACCCGCCGGCGCCGCTCGGCTCGCGCGGCATCGCCGCGATCCCCGGACTCCGGCCGATCGTCGCCCGGGCGCTGGCCAAGGAGCCGCAGGACCGCTATTCGACGGCCGGTGAGCTGGCGCGCGCGCTGGCGGCGGTCCAGGCCGGCCAGAGGGAGCTGAGCGCCACGCTGCCGGCCGGCTCGATCCCACCGGTCGCGAGCGCCGGCGGCGATCGAGAGGCCGAGCGGGCGACCGCCGGGGCGGACCTCGGGCTCTGGCGGAAGCGGCTCGGGCGACTCGTGCCGGGGCGCCTGCCGGCCGCGGCCGGCGCCGTGGTCCTGCTCGCGCTGGCCGGGCTCTGGCTCGGCGCCGGCGGCCAGACCCCGGGCGAGAGCGACTCCGCGGCGCCGGGAGCCTCGACCGAGGGCGAGCGGCGCAGGTTCGAGTACCTGGCGCTGCTCGAGGAGGCGCAGGGGCTGCTCGAGCGGGGCGACCAAGCGGGGGCGGACGAGCTGTTCGCGCGCGCGGAGGTCCTTTCCCCGGACGCCCGGCGCATCCGTGCGCTGCGCGACCAGGCACGCCGGCAGGCCGCCAGCGAGGTGGCCGCGGAGATCGAGGTCGAAGTGGCGGCGCTGGTCGGGATGGCCGGCGCCGACCTCGCCGAGGGCCGGCTGGCCGATGCGGCGGAGTCGGTGCGGCGGGCCCTGAAGCTGAGTCCGGAGCACCCCCGGGCCCTGGCACTGCAGACCCTGATCGAGGACCAGCGCCAGGCCATCCGCGCCCTGCAGGCCCGAGCGCGACCGGTGGCGCTCGCACCGGCGAGCCCGCCGGCCCCGACGCCGGTGACGCCGCGGATCGAACGGCCGATCCAGCCACCGGCCGCGTCGCCGGCGCCGACCCACTCGGACCTGAGGATCGATTTCCACAGCGAGCTAGCGCGCGGCGTGGTGACGATCTACAAGGCCGAGAGCCAGGTCTTCAGGCGCCCCTTCCGGTTCGTCGAGAAGAAGGGCTTCCTGCGCACCAGGGGCGTCCGGGGCGGCTTCGACGAGCAGGTGCGGGTGAAGGCGGGGCCGTCGGAGTTCCGGGTCTATCTCGCGCTGCCCAACCGCGAGACCCAGGTCCGCCGGATCTCGGGAATCCTCCCCCCGGCCGGCGTTCGGACGCTGCGGCTCAGGGTGGACGCCGAGGGCGTCCTGGCGGTGACGCTGCACTGAGGGCGACAGCGGCCCGGGAGCCCGCCAGGCGGCTCGCGACGGGCGGCCGCCCAGGCCGCAAGCCTTGAATCTCCTTCGACTTGCGACCTCGGGGCCGGCTTCGGCGCGTGCTACGATCGCGGCCCCGATGGAGCCGAACTACACCCCCCGGCGAGCCGAGCTGCTCGGCGCGACGTTGAGGCGCTTCGCCCGACGCGGCGCCAAGGGCCACATGGCCAAGCTGTTGTCCAAGACCCGTCCCGAGGACGTGGCGATCCAGCTCCGCAGCCTGACCCCTTCGGAGCAGCTCGCGGTCTTCGGCGTTCTGGTCGATTCGTTCCCGGAGAGCGCCGGCGAGGTGCTCATCGAGCTCGAGCCCGACCTGCGGCTGGCGATCCTCGAGGCGATGGACTCGCAGGCGATCACCAGCCTGCTCGAGCGGATGCCGGTGGACGACGCGGTGGCGGTGGTCGAGGATCTGCCGGAGAGCCTGCAGGAGCAGGTGCTGGCGATCGTCGACGTGCGCGAGCTGGCCAAGGTGCAGGAGCATCTCACCTACGCCGACGAGACTGCCGGTCGGATCATGGACTCCGACTACCTGGCGCTCGACGAGGAGCAGACGGTCGGCGAGGCGGTGGCGACCATCAACGAGCTGGCCGCGGGCACCGAGAATCTGCTCTATCTGTACGTGGTCGACCGCGACGGCCACCTGGTGGGGGTCTCCTCGCTACGCCAGCTCCTGCTGTCGCCGGCCAAGAAATCGCTGGGCGCGATCGCGACCCGTAACCCCATCAAGGTGCATACCGACACCGACCAGGAGGAGGTCGCCCAGCTCGCCGCGCGCTACGATCTGCTGGCGATCCCGGTCACCGACGGCAGCAACCATCTGCTCGGCATCGTCACCGTCGACGACATCATCGACGTGTTCAAGGACGAGGCCACCGAGGATTTCTTCAAGATGGTCGGCACCAGCGACGACGAGCTGGTCTACCAGGATCACTCGCTCAAGGTCGCCGGCTTCCGCCTCCCCTGGCTGCTGATCAACCTGGTCGGCCTCGGCTTCGCGGGCGTGCTGGTGGAGCGCTTCCAGGTGAACCTGCGGGAGGCGCTGTTCCTGCTCACCTTCGTGCCGGTGGTGATGGGGATGGGCGGCAACCTCGGCAGCCAGACCTCGACGATCGCCGTGCGTGGCCTGGCGACCGGGCGGATCGCTCCGGGACAGCGCAAGCAGTTCCTCTGGCAGCAGGTCAAGGTCGGAGCCATCCTCGGCCTCGCCTGCGCCAGCCTGGCGGCTGCCGGGGCGGTGGTCCTGGAGCGCTTCTTCGACCTCTCCGGAACCGCGATGACCGTCTCCCTGATCTACTACGCCGGGGTCGTCGGAGTGTCGCTCTTTCTGGCGATCCTGCTGGCCTCGATGAACGGCGCGCTCGTGCCGCTCGTCTTCCAGCGCATCGGCGTCGATCCGGCGGTCGCCGCGGGACCGCTGGTGACCACCACCATGGACATCACCGGTATCGTCATCTACTTCGGGCTGGCGTCGCTGCTGATCGATCGCCTGATCCACTGACGTCGACAGTCCGCCCGCCGATCTGACAAGCTGAGCGGCGAGGCGGACGCGACCGAGTCCGCCGAAAATGCCGCAACCACCTGAAGCCACTGCGTTTCTCGCCGATCCTCGAGCATGAGCCTCCACAGCGCTGAAGCGCTCCTGCTCGACGTCTTCGATCTGCAGGAACAGGATCGGATCGTGACCTTCCTGACCCGGGAGCGGGGCAAGGTGCGGGGGGTTGCGCGAGCGGCGCGCCGGAAATACAGTCGCTTCTCGGGCCAGCTCCAGCCGCTCGCGAAAGTGAAGGTGGTCTGGTTCGAGCGCTCCGGAAAAGACCTGGTGCGTCTCTCCTCGGTCGAGCTGATCCGGGCCGCGGACGGTCTGCTCCGTGAGTTGGAAGGAATCCTGCTGGCGGGCTACCTGGCCGAGCACATGCTCGAGTTTGCGCAAGAGAACGAGGAGAGCGATCACTACTTCCGGCTGCTGGACTCGACTACCGAGGCGCTCCTCGCCGGGGTCGACGCCGGCCTGGCGACGCGCTACTTCGAGGCGTGGGTGCTCAGGCTCGCTGGCGTCTTCCCGGCGCCGGTGGCGTGTCCGGAATGCGGCCAGCCGCCGGGCGACGGCGCGTCGCTGCCGGCGGGGGCCGAGGGCCTGATCTGTGGGAGCTGTAGCGAATCGGCCGTGGGCGGGCTGCCGGTGAGCACCGGCGCCATCGACTTCCTCGGGCGGATCGCCCACACCAGCCTGCCGGCCATGGCGGCGGCCGGAGTCCGGCCGGGAGTGGTGACCGAGATGGCCGAGATCACGGCCCGGGTGCGGCGCGCCTTCCTGCAGAAGGAGCTCAAGAGCTACAAGGTGATGCGCGACACGCTGGCGCGCGTGGGCCCCGAGGCCGCGGTGGAGGAGGCCTGAGATGGAGCGGGTGAGCCTGCAGCGACTGATCCACCAGCTGTCCGAGTTCTGGGCCGCCGAGGGGTGCGTGATCCAGCAGGCCTACGACCTGGAGGTCGGCGCCGGGACCATGCACCCGGACACCTTCCTGCGGGTCCTCGGACCCGAGCCGTGGCGCGTGGGCTTCGTGCAGCCGTCGCGCCGGCCGGCGGACGCCCGGTACGGCGAGAACCCGTTCCGGCTCGGCAAGCACTATCAGTTCCAGGTCATCCTCAAGCCGTCCCCGGCCGACGTGCAGCCGCTCTTCGTCAAGAGCCTCGAGGCGATGGGCATCGATCTTTCGCTGCACGACCTCCGCTTCGAGGAGGACAACTGGGAGGCGCCGACCCTGGGCGCCTGGGGCCTGGGCTGGCAGGTGATGCTGGACGGCATGGAGATCACCCAGTTCACCTACTTCCAGCAGGCCGGGGGGCTGGATCTCGACCCGGTCAGCGCCGAGATCACCTACGGCCTCGAGCGGCTGGCGATGTTCCTCGGCCGCACGCGCAGCGTCTACGACGTCGAATGGGTCGCCGGTGGCCCGTCGTACGGGGCGGTGCGCCACCAGGACGAGGTCGAGTTCTCCAGGTACTACTTCGAGATCGCCGACGTCGAGTTCCTGCGCGCCCAGTTCGACGGCTACGAGACCGAGTCGGGGCGCTGCCTCGAGGCGGGGCTGGTGCTGCCCGCCTACGAGTGCGCCTTGAAGTGCTCGCAGCTGTTCAACGTGCTCGACGCGCGCGGCGCCATCTCGGTGACCGACCGGGTCGCCGTGATCAAGCGGATTCGGCGCCTGGCCGTCGACTGCGCGGCCGAGTACGTCGCCAGCCGCGAGCGCCTCGGCTTCCCGCTGCGGGGCTGCTGGCCGGAGGCGGACGATGGGTGAGTTCTTCCTCGAGGTGCGGTGCGAGGAGATCCCCGCCCGCATGCTCCGTCCCGCCACCCGCGAGCTGTCGACCCGTGTCTTCGAGGAGTTGATGTCGCGCCAGCTACCGCCGCGCAGCGTCGAGGCCTTCTTCACGCCGCGGCGGCTGGCGCTGATGCTCGACGGTCTGGCGGCCCGCGAGCCCGACCGCGAGGAGCAGGTCGTCGGGCCGCCGTCCTCGGCGGCGCTCGACGCCGATGGCCGGCCGACCGCGGCCGCCTCCGGGTTCGCCCGGCGCTGCGGCGTCGAGGTGGCGCAGCTCGAGACGATCCGCACGGAAAAGGGCGAGTACCTGGCGGCGATCGAGCGCACCGAGGGGCGGCCGACGATCGAGCTGCTGGCCGAGCTGACGCCGCGCATCCTGGCCGGGCTCAACTGGCCGAAGGTGATGCGCTGGGGCTCCGGCCGCGGCCCGTGGGTCCGGCCGGTGCACGGCATCGTGGCCCTGTTCGAGGGCCGCGTGGTCGAGTTCGAGCTGTTCGGGGTCGCCAGCGGCGACCTGACGTGCGGCCACCCCTGGCTGTCGCCGAGCCCGTTCCAGGTCGCCGGCAGCACCGACTACCGGCGCAAGATGGCCGGCCGCCGGATCGTAGTCAAGCCGGAGAACCGGGAACAGCGTATCCGGGACGAGATGAACCGTCTGGCCGGGGCGGCGGGCGGCCGGGTGATCGACGACCCGGCACTGCTCGACAAGCTGGCGGCCATCTGCGAGGTGCCTGGCGTGGTCGAGGGCGGCTTCGATCCGGACTATCTGAGCCTGCCGCGCGAGGTGCTGATCACCAGCCTGCGCGATCATCAGAGCGCCTTCGGCGTCGAATCCGAAGGCGCCCTGCTGCCCCGGTTCCTGACCGTGATGGATCGCGCCGACGACCCCGAGGGGCGGGTGCGGGCGGGCAACGAGTGGGTGGTGGCGGGGG
>JBFGLX010000182.1:0-6994 GCA_041575955.1 Thermoanaerobaculia bacterium | reverse complement strand
GACGTCAACGTCGTCAACGTCGACGTCTGGGTCACCGAGAAGGACGGCACTCCGATCACCGGACTGACGAAAGACGATTTCGAGGTCTTCGAGAACAAGGGTCCGGTGACCGTGACGAACTTCTACGCCGTCGAGGGCGGCACGCCGGTGGCGGGAGCGCGCGCCGACGCCGGGCCGAGCGAGCTGCCGGTGCACGACTCCGATCCGCTGCGCCTGATTCCCGAGGATCAGCGCTTGAGCCTGATCGTCTACGTCGACAACTTCAATATCCGGCCCTTCAACCGGAACCGCGTCTTCCGGCGGCTGCGCGAGTTCCTCCAGGAGCAGCTCGGTCCGGGCGATCGCACCATGCTGATCTCCTACGACCGGACGCTGCACGTGCGCCACCCGTTCACTACCGATGCGGCGCTGATCGCCTCCGCCACCTTCGAGCTCGAGAAGCTCACCGGCTTCGCTCTGCACCGGGATTCGGAGCGGCGCGATCTCTTGCGCGAGATCGACGAAGCCGAGTCGTCGCAGGAGGTCCGATGGCGCATCCGGCAGTACGCCGAGTCCGCCTTCAACGACCTGTCGTTCACCCTCGACGCGCTCAAGGGCTTCGTCGAGACCCTCGCCGGGCTGCCCGGGCGCAAGGCGGTCCTCTACGTCAGCGACGGCCTGGAGATGACCTCGGGCGAGGACCTCTACTACGCGCTCAGCTACCGGTTCCAGGAGTCGGCCTTGATCGGCGAGACGCGCGACTTCAGCGCCGAGCGCAAGTTCAAGGCGCTGGCCCACGCCGCCAACACCAACCGGGTGACCTTCTACACCATCGACGCGGCCGGGCTGCGGGTCTACTCGAGCGGCACCGCCGAGCGGGCGTCGGCGGGGACGCCGGGCCTCGATTCGCACGTCGACGGGATCCACTTCCGGAACCTGCAGGGCTCGCTTCAGTTCCTGGCCGAGGAGACCGGCGGCCTGGCGATCATGAACACCAACGACATCGGCGACCGCCTGACGCGCGTGGCCAGCGACTTCACCAACTACTATTCGCTCGGCTACACCTCGGCCCACGCCGGCGACGGCCGCTATTACGACATCGACGTCAAGCTGAAAGACCCGAAGAGGTTCGGCAAGAAGGTCGAGGTTCGGCACCGCCGCGGCTACCGCGACAAGACCACCTACGACCGCATGGCCGACGGCACCACGTCGAGCCTGCGCTACAACCTGTGGAGCAACCCGCTCGAGGTGGAGATCACGCTCGGCGAGGGTCGGCCTACGGACCGCTACTACATGGTCCCGATCTCGGTGTCGGTGCCGCTCGACCAGGTGGTGCTGGTGCAGCAGAACGACGTCTACTTCGGCCGCCTCAAGCTGTTCTTCTCGGCGATGGACGAGAAGGGCGACATGGCCGAGGTCCAGGAGGTGCCGCTGCAGCTCCGGATTCCGGCGGACATGATCGACGCCGTCCGCCGGCAGCCCTACCGTCTGGTCCAGACCGAGCTGCAGATGCGCCGGGGCGGCCACCGCGTGGCGGTCGGTCTCCGGGACGAGATCGGCGCCAGCGAGTCGTTCGTCACCCGCGAGATCGTGGTCGGGAGCTGATGCCGGCAACCGGAAGGTCGGGCTAGAGATGCGCCCCAAGGCCTGGCTGACCCACGTCATCTCGCTCGGGCGGGCGCTGCTCGAGCTGCTGCGCGCCGAGGTCGACGCGCTCGGCGACGACCTGCGGCAGACGGCGAGACAGCTCCGCGGCGGCGTCGTCCTGCTGCTGGTCGCGGCCTTCTTCGGCTTCTGGACCGTCGGCGCGCTGTGCTACGCGGCGATCGAGCTGCTGAGCTTGTGGCTGCCGCGCTGGGGCGCGGTGCTCGCCTGCCTGGGAGCGTTCACCCTGCTGACGCTGATCTTCGTGCTGCTCGGCCGCGCGCGCCTGCGGCGGCTGGAGAGCCCGGCGCGAACGGTGACCCGGCGGATCGAGAGCCACCGGACCTGGCTGCGCGAGGAGGTCCTGCCCGATCCGGAGCGCGAGTAGCCTCGCCCGGACGCATCACCGGCGCTCGCCCGCCGGTCGCGCCGCGCCTGGCGCTCAGTCCGCCACCGGCCGCTTGAAGACCATGGCGATGTTGTCGGTAGCTCCGCTCTTGAAGTTGACGGAAGTGATGGAGATCAGCTCCCAGCCGCTCTCGCCCAGCAGATCGAGCTGCGGCGCCGCGTTCGGGTCGAGCCGGTAGTTCTCACTCCGAATATTAATAATCTTGTACTGCCACTTGGTCATCTCGCCTCCTTGCCCCCATCGCGTCGCCAATGTCGCGCGTAGCGGGTATTCTAGCCGAAATGAAGATCGAAAGACTAGGGAACGAGCGGCGTTGCCTGACGCTGTTCACCAAGCCGGCCCGCCCCGGCGAGGTCAAGACCCGCCTGATCGGCGAGCTCGCCCCCGAGCAGGCCGCCGAGCTGCACGCGGCCTTTCGCGACGATCTGCTGGAGCGGCTCGCGCCGGGCGGCTTCGAGCTGCGCATCGCCTGGGCCCTGCGGGACGGCGATCCACTCCCGGACGGTCCGGCGCCGGGTCTGCGGCAGGTCGGAGCCGACCTCGGCGAGCGCCTGTTTCACGCCCTCTCCCGGAGCGCCGAGTCGTTCGAGCTCGTAGCCGCGGTGGGCAGCGATCACCCGCTGCTCACGGCGGCGGCGGTGGAGGAGGGGTTCGAGCGGCTCGAGCGCGGCGCCGAGGTGGTGCTCGGTCCGGCCAGCGACGGCGGCTACTACCTGGTCGCGACGCGCGCGTCGAGCCTCGACCGGCGCCTGTTCGCCGACGTTCCGTGGAGCACCTCGCGCGTCCTCTCGCTGACCCTCGACCGCTGCCGCGAGCTGGCGGTCGCGGTCGAGCTGCTCGACGAGGCCTCGGACGTCGATACCCCCGAAGATCTGCGCGCGCTCGGCCGCGCCCTGACCGAGCCGGGCGCGCCGGCGTGCCCGCGCACCCGGCGGCTGCTCGACGGCTGGGGCCGGTTGCCGGCCGAGCGGCAAGCGCGGAGAGCGTGACGCGGCGGTCCGAATGAGAGTGCTCAGCGCGGAGGCGATGCAGGCGGTCGACCGGCGGGCGATCGACGAGCTCGGGATTCCGGGGCTCGTGCTGATGGAGAACGCCGCCATCGGCGTAGTCGACGGCATCTGCGAGCGCTTCGGCGGCGCGCGGTCGGCCGCCATCCTGTGCGGCCCCGGCAACAACGGCGGCGACGGCCTGGCCATCGCGCGGCAGCTCGACGCCCGCGGCTTCGCGGTGCAGATCGTGCTCGTCGGCGCCACCCGGCCCCTGGCCGGCGACGCCGGGGTCCAGCTGGCGATCTGCGAGCGCATCGGTCTGCCCATCCGTCGGCTGGAAGGCGAGGCCGACCTGGCCGCGGCCACCGCCGCCACCGGCGCGGCCGACCTGCTGGTCGATGCCCTGTTCGGCACCGGCCTCGGCCGGCCGCTCGACGGGCTGTTCGCACGGGTGGCCGGCTGGATCAACGAGTCGGACCTGCCGGTGGTCGCGGTCGATCTCCCGTCGGGCCTCTCGGGGAGCCGCGCCGTGCCGCTCGGTCCACACGTCGTCGCCGATCTGACGGTGACCTTCGGAGTGCCCAAGATCGCGCACCTCTTTCCGCCCGCCGCCGACGCGGTGGGGGAGCTGTGGGTGGCCGACCTGGGCATCCCCCAGCGGCTGTTCGAGCGCGCCGAGGGCGACCTGCGCCTGCTGGTCGACGAAGAGATGCGCCTGCTCATCCAGCCGCGCGACCCCGAGGGCCACAAGGGAGACTACGGGCATACCCTGATCGTCGCCGGATCGGAAGGCAAGTCGGGCGCCGCGCTGCTGGCCACGCGGGCCGCGATCCGCTCCGGCGCCGGCCTGGTGAGCATCGCGGTCCCCGAGTCCCTGATGCCGGTCCTCGAGGCCTCATCGCTCGAGAGCATGACCATCGGGCTGCCGACCGCGGCGGACGGGGGCCTGGCGCCGGTGGCCCTGGACCGTCTCCTGGCGGCCGCCGCCGAGCGCCAGGTCCTGGCGGTCGGTCCCGGTCTGGGCCTGGCCGCGTCGACGGTCGAGGTCGTGCGGCGTCTGGTCGTCGGCTCGACCCTGCCGCTGGTGCTCGACGCCGATGGCCTGAACGCGTTCGCGGGGCGGATCGAGGAGCTGGCGGAGCGGTCGGCGCCACTGGTGCTGACTCCGCACCCGGCCGAGCTGGCGCGGCTGCTCGAATGGGAGAAGGCGCGCATCCTCGCCGACCGGCCGGCGGCGGTGCGCGAGGCGGTGGCGCGCAGCGGAGCCGTGGTGGTCCTCAAGGGGCATCTGAGCCTGATCGGTGACGCCGACGGCATCGCCATCAACCCGACCGGCAATCCGGGGATGGCGACCGGCGGCGCCGGCGACGTCCTGACCGGCCTGATCGCCGGCCTGATTGGGCAGGGGAGGTCGGCGACCGAGGCGGCGGAGCTCGGCGTCTACGCGCACGGGCTCGCCGGCGACCTCGCGGTTGCCGAGCGCGGCGAGCTGGGGCTGGCGGCCGGCGACCTGCTCGAGCGGCTGCCGGACGCCTTCGAGGCGCTGAGCGGGTCATGAGGGTCTGGTCGACGAACGACGCCGAGCAGACCCGGGCGCTCGGCGCCAGCCTGGCGGCCGAGCTCGCGCCCGACGGCATCCTGCTGCTGTCGGGGGACCTGGGGGTGGGCAAGACGGTGCTGGTCCAGGGCCTGGCCGAGGGCCTGGGCGTGGACCCGAAGCGCGTCCAGTCGCCCAGCTACACGCTGATCTCGCGCTACGAGGCCGGCGAGCGCAGCCTGGTGCACATCGACCTCTACCGTCTGGAGCCGCACGAGACCTACGCGCTCGGGCTCGAGGAGGAGCTGGCGGCGCCGGGCGTCAAGGCGGTCGAGTGGGCGGAGCGGATTCCGGTGCCGGTGCCGTCGGCCTTGCGTCTCACCCTGCGCCTGACGGGCCGCGGCGACGAGCGCGAGATTGTCGAGGGTTGACCGTCGAGTCGGCCGATGGGAGCGACGCGCGGCGGATCCAGGCGGCCGCCGCAAGCCGGGCGAAGGCCGGTGAGCAGGTAGGGTCAAGTGCCCCTGGAAGGCGAGGCGCGAGTCTGAAAGGATGGGCCTGGACGGACCTGGAGGAGTGACGTTTATGGCAATCGAGAAGATCGGGGTGGTCGGCTGTGGCCTGATGGGGGCAGGGATCGCGGAGGTGTGCGCCCGGGCGGGCCTCGAGACCCTGGTGCGCGAGGTCGACGACGGCCTCCTCGACGCGGGCCTGGCGCGGATTCGCGGCTCGCTCGAGAAGTCGGTCGAGAAGGGGCGGGCGAGCGAGGAGCAGCGGGATGCGGCCTTGAGCGCCGTCAGCGGCACCACCGAGCTCGAGCGGCTCGCCGACTGCGACCTGATCGTCGAGGCCATCGTCGAGAGCCTCGACCTGAAGTGCCGCCTGTTCGCCGAGCTCGACCGGATCGCCAAGCCGTCGGCCGTCTTCGCGTCCAACACCTCGTCGCTCACCATCACCCAGATCGCCATGGCGACCGAGCGCACCGAGCGCTTCATCGGCCTCCACTTCTTCAATCCGGTGCCGGCCATGAAGCTGGTCGAGATCGTGCGCACCCTGATGACCGACGAGTCGGTGATCGAGGCGGCGCGCGAGTTCGTCGAGCGGATCGGCAAGGCGCCGGTGCTCTGCCGCGACAACTCCGGCTTCATCGTCAACCGGCTGCTGGTGCCCTATCTGCTCGATTCGATACGGGCGCTCGAGGAGGGCGTCGGCAGCGTCGAGGACATCGACCGCGCCATGCAGCTCGGCTGCGGCCACCCGATGGGCCCGCTTACCCTGCTCGATTTCGTCGGACTCGACACGACCTACTACATCGCCAACATCATGTTCGAGGAGTATCGTGAAAAGCGCTTCGCGCCGCCGCCCCTGCTCAAGCAGATGGTCCTGGCAGGCCGCTTCGGACGCAAGAGCGGCCGGGGCTTCTACGACTACGGCGCCAAGTAGGCCGCGGCCATCGAGCGAACCGGCATGACTCAGATCAGACTCGAAGAACAAGGCATCGAGACCCTCTTCGGCACCCAGGACGAGAACCTCAAGCGGATCGAGCGCGCCTTCGACGTCAAGGTGACGGCGCGCGGCAGCCAGGCGCAGATCGAGGGCGACCCCGAGCGCCGGGAGGTGGTCGAGCGGCTCCTGATGCAGCTCTCGGCGCTGCTCGAGCTGGGACACCGCTTCCGGCCGGGCGACATCGAGACCGCTATCCGGGTGCTCAAGGAGTCGCCCGAGACCTCGTTGCTGGACTTCTTCAGCGACGACGGCATCCTCGGCGTCGTGCGCCGGCGGGTGCAGCCCCGCAGCCTCGGACAGATGCTCTACCTGCGCGCCATGAGCGAGCACGACATGGTCATCTCGATCGGGCCCGCGGGCACCGGCAAGACCTACCTGGCGGTCGCCATGGCGGCCGCGGCGCTCCAGGAAAAGAGGGTGCGGCGGCTGATCCTGGCCCGGCCCGCGGTCGAGGCGGGCGAGAAGCTCGGCTTCCTGCCCGGCGATCTCGAGGACAAGGTCAACCCCTACCTGCGGCCGCTCTACGACGCGCTCTACGACATCATCGGCTTCGAGAAGGTCGGGCGGATGATGGACCGCGGGATGATCGAGGTGGCGCCGATCGCCTTCATGCGCGGCCGCACCCTCAACGACAGCTTCGTGATCCTGGACGAGGCCCAGAACACCACCAGCGAGCAGATGAAGATGTTCTTGACCCGCATCGGCTTCAAGTCCAAGGCGGTGGTCAACGGCGACGTCACCCAGGTCGACCTGCCGGCGGGCCGCGCCTCCGGCCTGCGCGAGGCGGAGCGCATCCTGTCGGACGTCGAGGGCATCAAGTTCATCTACTTCACCGAGCGCGACGTGGTCCGGCACGCGCTGGTGCAGAAGATCATCGGCGCCTACGAGCGCGACGATCGCGCCCGGGAGAGCGATGCCCTGCGCGCGGCG
>JBFGLX010000181.1:0-7021 GCA_041575955.1 Thermoanaerobaculia bacterium | reverse complement strand
GCTGCGGCTCGAGCACCTTCCACATGGTGTAGGGCGGCGCGTTGTTCGAGAAGGCGAGGTGGCGCGCCATCGCCTGCTGGACCACGGCCGGCGCCGGGCTGACGCCGCCGTTGTTGAGGTTGATCAGGCTGCGGTCGACGGTGAACGCCTGCTGCGCCTCGAACCAGAAGTGGGCGTCCGACGCCAGCTCTTGGGGCGAGCCCGGATGGGCGGCGAGCTCGGCGGCAACGGCCAGGGCCCGATCGGACCGCAGCAAGGCGACGGCGGGAACGGCGGCGGCGGCAGCGAGGAACTCACGGCGGCTCGAAGTCATGGACGGCCTCCCTTTCGAGGAGCGTTCGGCGATGCCGCCGATCATATCTTCCCCCCGAACGGTGGGTCCGTCTTGCCCGCCGGCCCCCCGGCGTGGGAGTCAGGCCAGGTCCCCCAGACGGGGCCTGGCCCGACCTTCTCACCGGCTTGCTGGTGAGAAGGTCGGGCTAGAGCGCAGCGCCCCCGTCCCGTCACTTCAAGCGGAGCCTTGCCAGGCCGTGTCGCCTGGCAAGGCTCTCGCGCCATCCGGTTTCAGAAGGGGCGCGAGCCAGCCCGGACGGGGTGCCTGCCCGCCCCCAACCCCCGGACCCGGCCGGGCTTGCCCGAGCGCATCGGAATCGAGTAGTTTCGAGAGGTCTATGTCGCAGCCCCTGGCCCCTCCCGCGGCGGGCAGCCGAACCCGCGAGGCCGATCTTCAGGCGTTCATTGCGGCCCATCCCGAGTTCGAGCGCACCCGCGAGCTGGACGAGCTGCGGGCGGCCGAGTTCTCGCGCCTCGACCGGCTGGGGCACGTCTATCTCGATTACACGGGTGGCGGCCTCTACGGCGACTGCCAGGTGCGCGCCCACTCCGAGTTCCTGCTCAGCCGGGTGCTGGGCAACCCGCATTCGTCGAACCCGACCTCGCGCGCCACGACCGAAGCGTGCGAGCGGTGCCGCAGGCACATTCTCGAGTTCTTCAACGCCTCGCCCGAGGAGTACGCGGTCATCTTCACCGCCAACGCCAGTCAGGCCCTGAAGCTGGTCGGCGAGTCGTATCCGTTCGAAAAGGGCGACCGGCTGCTGCTGACGTTCGACAACCACAACTCGGTCAACGGCATCCGCGAGTTCGACCGCGCGCACGGCGCCCAGACCACCTACATCCCGGTGGTGCCGCCGGACATGCGGGTCGACGAGAAGGTGCTCGACGAGCAGCTGGAGCTGGCGAGCTCGTGCAAGAACGCGCTCTTCGCCTACCCCGCCCAGTCCAACTTTTCGGGCGTCCAGCATCCGCTCGAGTGGATCGAGCGCGCCCAGGCCAAGGGGTGCGACGTGCTCCTCGACGCGGCCGCCTTCGTGCCCACCAACCGGCTCGACCTCGGACGCTGGCGTCCGGACTTCGTTGCCCTGTCGTTCTACAAGATGTTCGGCTACCCGACCGGCATCGGCGCCCTGATCGCCCGCCGGACGGCGCTCGAGAAGCTCCACCGTCCGTGGTTCGCGGGCGGCACCATCTCGGTCGCCTCGGTGCAGGCCGACACCCACTACCTGGCCGCCGGCGAGGCGGCGTTCGAGGACGGCACGCTCGACTACTCGAACATCCCGGCGGTCGATCTCGGCCTGACCTTCCTCGAGCAGGTCGGGCTCGAGCGCATCCACGAGCGCGTCCAGCTGCTCACCGGCTGGCTGATCGACCAGCTGCTGGCGCTCCGCCACGGCAACGGCGAGCCGCTGATCCGGCTCTACGGGCCGCGGGAGCCCGAGTCGCGAGGCGGCGCGGTGACGATCAACTTCTTCCGCCCCTCGGGCGCGGTCATCGACCACGACGTCATCGAGCGCCAGGCGACCGAGCGCGGCATCTCGCTGCGCACCGGCTGCTTCTGCAACCCGGGCGCCGGCGAGATGGCGCTCGGCATCTCGCGCAGCGAGCTGGTGACCTGCTTCAGCCGCAGCACGGCCGATCGCATGACCTACGACGCCTTTCGCCGCTGCATCGACGGCAAGAGCACCGGCGCCGTCCGGGTCTCGGTCGGCATGGTCTCGAACTTCGCCGACGTCCACACCTTCGTGCAATTCGCGCGCGGCTTCGTCGAGCCTTGACGGACCGTCCCCAACAGGCATCCCGGGCCGCCGGATCGCGGCGCCGGTTCCAGAACCCGACCAGTGGAGGCACCCTCATGAGGCGACCGACGACTCTCTTGCTGCTCTCTCTGCCGCTCTGGGCGGCGCTCGGGGCGGCGCCCGCCACCGCCCAGGACGAGGCGGCCCGCCTGCACGCTCTGTTCGACGAGGAGTGGGAATGGCGGCTCGAGGACAATCCGCTTATGGCGACCAACGTCGGGCGCCACGAGTGGAACGACCGGCTGCCGTCGGCGTCGCTCGCGTCCCACCGGCGGCGCGCCGAGATGAGCCGCCACTACCTGGACAAGCTGGAGGCGATCGATCGCTCGCGGCTCGGCGCGACGGACCAGATCAACTACGACATGTTCCGGCGTCAGCTCGAGCTGGCGCTGGACGAGTTCCGCTTCGGCGGCTACCTGATTCCGCTCAACGCCGACTCCGGCTTCCACTCCTCGTTCGCCCGCCTCCCCACCCGCGTGCCGTTCAACGACCCCCGGGACTACGACAACTACATCGCCCGGGTCGCGGCGTTCAAACGCTACGCCGGGCAGCACATCGAGCTGATGCGCCAGGGGATCGAGACCGGCATGGTGCTGCCCCGGGTGGTGCTCGAGGGGATCGAGGATACGATCACCGCCCACATCGTCGACGACGCGGCCGCGAGCGAGTTCTGGAAGCCGTTCGAGGAGTTCCCGACCGGAGTGCCGGCCGCCGACCACGAGCGCCTGCGGGCGGCCGGCAAGGCGGCGATCCTGGAGGGCGCGGTCCCCGGCTACCGGGCGTTCCACGACTTCATGGTCGGCGAGTACATCCCGGCGGCGCGCGACACCCTCGGCGCCTCCGAGCTGCCCGACGGCGAGGCCTACTACCGGGCGCAGATCCGCCGCTTCACGACCCTCGACCTGAGTCCCGACGAGATCCATCAGATCGGGCTCGAGGAGGTGGCGCGGATCCGCGCCGAGATGATGGCGATCATCGAGCGGGTCGGCTTCGAGGGCGACTTCGCCGCCTTTCTCGACTTCCTGCGCACCGATCCTCGGTTTTATCCCGAGAGCGCCGAGCAGCTGCTCAAGGAGGCCTCCTACATCGCCAAGCGCATGGACGCCAAGCTGCCGGCCCTGTTCAAGACCCTGCCCCGGCTGCCCTACGGGGTGGCGCCGGTGCCCGAGGCGATCGCACCCAAGTACACGGCCGGCCGCTACGTCGGGGCGCCCGTCGGCGGCACCCAGCCGGGCTACTACTGGGTCAACACCTACGCCCTCGAGAGCCGCACGCTCTACACGCTCGAGGCGCTGACCCTGCACGAAGCGGTGCCGGGACACCACCTGCAGAACGCACTCTCGGAAGAGCAGGAGGGGCTGCCCGACTTTCGCCGCTACTCCTACATCTCGGCGTTCGGCGAGGGCTGGGGGCTCTATTCCGAGTGGCTCGGCCTCGAGGCCGGCTTCTACACCGATCCCTACAGCGACTTCGGCCGCCTGACCTACGAGATGTGGCGCGCCTGCCGCCTGGTCGTCGACACCGGCGTCCACGCCAAGGGCTGGACGCGCCAGCAGGTGGTCGACTACCTGGCGTCCAACACCGCGCTGGCCCTGCACGAGGTCCAGACCGAGACCGACCGCTACATCTCGTGGCCGGCCCAGGCGCTCTCCTACAAGCTCGGCGAGCTCAAGATCAAGGAGCTGCGCAGGCGGGCTGAGACCGAGCTCGGCGCCCGCTTCGACGTGCGCGAGTTCCACGACGCGGTGCTGCTCAACGGCTCGGTGCCGTTGCCGGTGCTCGAAGCCCAGATCGACGCGTTCATCGCCGAGCGGCGGGCCGGCTCGTGAGTCGCGCCGGTCGAGCGAGCCGCCGCGGCGGACCGATCCTGCTGACGCTCGCCGTGCTGGCCGCGGCCACCGGCTGCGGCCGCTTCCAGGCGCCACCGGTGGAGCTCTCGTTCCGCGACTCGCTGGTGGGCGCCGGCAAGATCGTCCGGATCGAGAACACGTCGAACGCAGCGCTCACCGGCGTCGAGGTGACGATCTCGGCGCCGTCGGGCGAATCGCGGACCTTCAGCCGAAAGGAGCTCGGCGGCTACCAGACGCTCGAGATCGGCTGGAAGAAGCTCGGCGGCTGGCAGGTGCCGCTCGGCGCTCGGGTCCAGGTCGGGGCCGACGGCTACTTCCTGGCGTTCAAGGGCCAACTCCCCGACGCGGAAGCCGACGGCTGATGCTCCGCCGAGTGCCGCTGTGCGCATTCCTGTGCGCCCTCATGTCTCTGTCGGGGGCGGCGCCGGGCGTTGGGGCGGCGCCGGGCGCGGCCGGCACCTGGACCGGGGCCCTCGAGTCCGCCGACGGCGAGGTCGTGGAGCTGACCGTGAGGCTCGAGCGCTCCCCCGAGGGCTTCTGGATCGGCACGCTCGACGCGCCCGGCTGGCAGGCCCAGGCGGCCCCCCTCGAGGCGCTGTCGGTGAGCGCCGGGATCGTGCGCTTCTCGGCCACCGGCCTGCCCGGCGCCCCCGAGTTCGTCGGCCGCCTGTCCGCCGACGGCGCCGAGATCACCGGCGACGTCTTCCTCGACCCGCCGCCGCCGCCACCGGCGAGCGACGTCTACCTGATCGAGCTCGAGACCGACGGAGGGTTCTGGAAGCTCGGCGACCCGGTCAATATCACCGACCGCGACGGCTACGACAACCAGCCCCGCTTCCTGTTCGACTCCTCGGCGCTCCTCTACACCTCGATTCGCGACGGCCAGGCCGACGTCTATCGCTACGACCTCGCCGGCCGCACGAGCGCGCGCCTGACGGAGACCGGCGAGAGCGAGTATTCGCCGACGCCGCTGCCGTCGGGGAGCGGCTTCTCCACCGTCCGGGTCGAGGACGACGGCACGCAGCGCCTCTGGAGCTTCGACGCCCGCGGCCAGTCGCCGGCGCTGCTCCTGCCCGAGATCCAGCCGGTCGGCTATCACGGCTGGCTCGACCAGCGCCGCCTCGGCCTCTTCGTGCTCGGCTCGCCGCCGACGCTCGAGCTGGCCGACGTCGTCGCGCAGACCCGGCGCACCGTCGCCGACGGCATCGGTCGCTCGATCCACCGGACCCCCGACGGCCTGGCGGTCAGCTTCGTGCACAAAGGGTCGGAGACCGAATGGACGATCGACCGCCTGGAGCTCGACAGCGGCGAGCGCCGCACCCTGGTCGCCACCCGCGCCGGCAGCGAGGACTTCGCCTGGGCGCCGGACGGCCGCATCGTGATGGGCGAGGACGGCGCCCTGTACGCCTGCTCGCCCGACGCCCGGCCCCCGGCCTGGCAGCAGGTCGCCGATCTCTCGCTCCACGGCATCACCGGCATCACCCGCCTCGACGTCAGCGCCGACGGCCGCTGGCTGGCGGTGGTCGGCGCCCGCCCTTCGGCCGGCCCGCCGCCCGAGCGCATCCGCACCCCCTTCGCGCTCCGAGCCGAGCTACGGTGACAGTTACCTTTGTGCAGCCGACGTCGTGCTCCCCCGGACGCTCAAGTTGAGTTCACTGTCACCGAAGCTCCGCTGTGACACAATTTGGTCCACGTGAACGGGGAGACAAGCTCCTGACGCCTCGCCTGCCGCAGCGCCTGCCCCTTCTGCCGCTCGTCAATACCGTCGTCTTCCCCGCGGGCGTCGCGGCGCTCAAGCTCTCCGGCGTCACCAGCCGGCGGGTGGTCGAGGCGCTCGACGGCGACGGCGACCTGGTCGCGCTCTTCTATCCCGACGAGCTGACAGAGGACGAGATCACCGCCGACGACCTGCAGCCGATCGGGGTGGCGGCGCGCATCGTCCAGACCCTCAAGCTGGACGAGTCGCGGCACCAGATCCTGTGCCGCGGGCTCTGCCGCATCGAGCTGATCGAGGTCGAGCAGACCGAGCCCTTCTTCACCTGCCGGATCCGGGCCCTGGATCCGCCGGCGACGGGCGGCGAGGCGGAAGACGCCGCCCTGATGGCGCGCGCGATCGAGGCCTACTCCGACCTGGCGGCCGCCGACGATCGCTACCGGCACGAGTCGGTCGAGGTCCTGAGGGCCAACTCGGCGGCGGGCACGGACTTCTTCACCGACCTGCTGGCCTCGCTGCTCGAGACGCCACTCGAGATCCAGCGCCGGCTGATCGAGACCGTCGATCCGCGCGCGCGGCTGCGCTACCTGCTCGACCTGCTGGCCGAGGAGGCCGACCGCAAGGCGGTCGAGCGCGAAGTGCAGGACCTGGTCCAGAAGCGGGTCGACGACAAGAAGCGCGAGTACCTGCTGCGCGAGCAGCTGAAGACGGTTCAGATCGAGCTCGGCGAGTCGCACGCGCCCCGTGGCGAAGCCGAGCAGTTCCGGGCGATGATCGAGGATCTGCCGGTCGACGACGAATCGAAGGCGATCCTCGAGCGCGAGTGCGACGCGCTGGCGGTGATGTCGCCGCAGTCGGCCGAGTATCCGGCCCAGAGCAAGTACCTCGACACCGTGTTCCGCCTTCCCTGGTGGGAGCGGACCCGCGACAGCCTCGACCTGCGCAAGGTCGAGCGCCTGCTGTCGCGCCGCCACCACGGCCTGGGCGAGGTCAAGGAGCGGCTGCTCGAGTACCTGTCGGTGATCAAGCTCAAGGGGCACCTGAGCGGCCCGATCCTCTGCCTGGTGGGACCGCCCGGCACCGGCAAGACGACTCTGGCGCGCTCGATCGCCGAGGCCTTCGGCCGCAAGGCGGAGCGCATCAGCCTGGGCGGCATCTCCGACGAGAGCGAGATTCGCGGCCACCGCAAGACCTACATCGGCGCCATGCCGGGCAAGGTGATCTCGGCCTACGACAAGGTGGGCAGCTGCAATCCGGTGCTGCTGCTCGACGAGCTCGACAAGATGGTCAAGAGCGCCCACGGCGATCCGGCGGCGGCGCTGCTC
>JBFGLX010000180.1:0-7047 GCA_041575955.1 Thermoanaerobaculia bacterium | reverse complement strand
TTCCGATCAGCCGCGGAAGAACGCCCGCACCGCCGCGCACACCGCCGCCACCTCGTACTCCTCGAGCTCGGGGTACATCGGCAGGCAGAGGACGCGCCGGCCGGCGGCTTCAGCGACCGGCAGCTCCGGGGTCTCGAGGCAGGCGAAGGCCTCTTGCAGGTGGAGCGCCTCGGGATAGTGGACCGCGGTGCCGATGTCGCGCTCGGCGAGGAAAGCCTGGAGCTCGTCTCTCCGCTCGGTCATCACGGTGTACTGGTGGAAGACCGGCTCGGCGCCGGCGGGAGCCTCGAGCAGGCGCAGGTCGCCGACGCCCGCCAGCGACTCGCGGTAGCGCTCGGCCCAGATCCGGCGTTGTTCGTTGTCGCGATCGAGCCGGGGCAGGCGGCAGTTGAGGACCGCTGCCTGGAGCGCGTCGAGCCGGCTGTTGGCGCCGACGCGGGCGTGCCGGTAGCGCGCCACGGCGCCGTGGTTGGCCAGCAGCCGAGTGGCGGCCAGCAGCCGCTCGTCGTTGCCGCTGACGCCGCCGGCGTCGCCGAAGGCGCCCAGGTTCTTGGTCGGATAGAAGCTCCAGGTCGCGAGACGGCCGAAGTTGCCGACCTTGCGGCCGCCGACCGAGGCGCCCTGGGCTTGCGCGGCGTCCTCGACCAGCCACAGGCCGTGTCGCTCGCACAGCCGGGACGCCGCCGCGACGTCGAAGGGACAGCCGTAGAGATGGACGCCGATGACGCCCACCGTCCGGGAGCTGATCCGCGCGGCGGCGCTGGCGCAGTCGAGATTCAGGGTCGCGGGCTCGACGTCGGCAAAGACCGGCACGCCGCCGGCCAGCGCGACGGCGGCGGCGGTCGCCGCGAAGGTGAACGCCGGCACGATCACCTCGTCGCCGGGGTCGAGCTCCAGGGCGCGCAGCGCCAGGACCAGGGCGTCGGTGCCGTTGGCGACGCCGACGCAGCCCGCCGACCCCAGGTAGCCGGCGAACGCCTGCTCGAACTCCTGCACCTCGGCACCGCCGACGAAGGCGTTGGCCCCCAGGAGCCGGCCCCAGCGCGCCTCGACCTCGGGCCGCAGGCGCTCGACCGCGCGCCGGAGGTCGAGGGCCGGGATCTCGAGCGTCGTCGCGTCGCGGTCTCTACTGCGGGTCGCCACCGGTCGTCTCCGCCGCGCCGGCCGGCCGCAGCGGGCCACGCGTCCAAGGCGTCGAGTAGATCACAAGCTCGTCGCCGAACAGGGTGATGTTGTCGGGAATCGAGAAGCTCTGGATCGGGGTGAACGGCGAGCCCTCGGCCACCAGCGCCGGGAACCAGTCTGGGAAGATGACCAGGAAATCGGGCCGCTCCTCGCCCAGGAAGCGCAGCGTCCCCTCGTCCGCCAGCCGCCCCTCGGCCGCGGCCTGGTAGCGCAGCCGGCGCGCCTCGGGGTGGGCGATGCCGGCGAGATCGACGATCCGGTTGGGCAGCATGTAGCCGAAGACGCCGATGTCGGTGACCGCGACGATCGCCTCGGGAGGGATCCGCTCGCCCAGCCAGGCGGCCGCGCGGATGTTGCCGTCGAAGACGTTGGCCACCGACTGGACGTAGCGCTGCGACCCCCGGACGACGCCGATCAGGTTCGGCCACAGCAGGAGCGCCAGCAGCGCGACCCGAATCGGCAGCCGGCGGCGCCCGCAGCGCACCCCGCCCGCCAACAGCTCCGCGACGCTCTCGAGGCCGACGACGCCGACCAGGACGACGATCGGAAAAAGCGGGAAGAAGTAGCGCCCGAAGTTGCCAGCCACGGTCTCGCCGCTGATCGCGGACACGACCCCGTACGCCACCGGCAGGCCGACGAGCCAGCTGGCCAGCAGGAGGCCGCGATCGCGCGAGGTTCCGAGGCGGCCGATGAGCGCCAGCAGCCCGGCGCCCGCGAGCAGCAGCATGTAGGGCTGGGAGCGGAACAGGATGTCGATCGGCGCCCGGTGCAGATAGCGCACAGACGGCAGGACCGCGCTCGAGGCCGACGCCTGGGCCGGCGGCACCTTGGCGCCGAAGGTCGTCGGCACCGGGGAGCCGCCGACCGCCAGGTTGAAGGCCAGCATCGGCGCCAGCAGGAGCGCCACCGGCGCCAGCCCGCGGAGCAGCGGCGCGATCGGCGGCCGCCGGCAGGCGAGCCCGCCACCGGCGTCGCGCTCGAACAGCAGCAGCCGATCGGCGACTGCGAGCAGGAGCAGGAGCTGCCCCTCGGGCCGCGCCAGACAGGCCAGGGCGAGCACCGCCATCGAGACCGGCGGTCCCGTGCCGCGGCGGCGCTCGCGCATGTGGAGCAGGATGCCGCCGAGCGACAGCACCGCGAAGAGCGGGATCTCGAGCCCCGAGAGCGCCGACCAGACCAGCCACTCGGTGAGCACGGTCAGCGCCGCCGCGAGCGTCGCCAGGCCGACCGTCAACCGCAGCTCGCGCGCGACCCGGTAGACGAGCTCGGCGGCGAGCACGAACAGGGCGACGCCGACGAGCTTGGCCCAGAGCACCGGGCTCCCCGGCAGGAGGAAGAGCACCGAAAGGAGCGCGGTCCACAGCGGCGCCGTGGTGCCGGTGACCAGCTCGCCCGGGTTGAACGACAGCCCCTCGCCGGCCGCCAGGTTGCGGGCGAACCGGAGATGGATCCACGAGTCGTCGAGCGGCAGCCCGAGACGGCCGTCGAACAGGAACGCCTCGGCGCCGGTGTAGAGGGCGCTCGCGGCCAGCGCGAGCCCGGCGATCAGCCAGATCGACCAGCGCGGGCGTCGTGGCTCGGCGAGCTCGGCGGCGGGCTCCACGGTCGGCAATGCTACCGGAGTTGGCATGCCACAGCTTCGGCGCGCTCGATACGTATACTCCCCCCTCGATGGACCTGATCAAGATGGATCCGGCGCGCAAGCGCAAGTACCGGATCGTCATCTACTCCCTGTTCGGCGCCGTCGTCGTCGGCCTCGTGCTCCAGACCTGGATCCTGGACACCTTCTTCCGCCCGCCCCCGGAGAAGGTCTGGACCGAAGAGGAGCTGCTCGCCCATCCCGACGTGCAGCTCTTTCGCGAGTACGTCCGGATCGACACCACGCACGAGACCGGCAGCGAGGTCGAGGGCGCCGAGTTCCTGGCCGCGCAGCTCGAGTCGGCCGGCATCCCGGCGCACGTCGAGCGCCTCGGCGACCGGCACGCCAACGTGTGGGGCATCTTGGAAGGAGAAGAGCCCGGGGCGGTGGTCCTGCACAACCACATCGACGTCTACGAGATCAAGAAGCCCGACCT
Source organism: Thermoanaerobaculia bacterium (assembly GCA_041575955.1). Taxonomy (GTDB): domain Bacteria; phylum Acidobacteriota; class Thermoanaerobaculia; order Multivoradales; family JAHEKO01; genus JAHEKO01. The sequence goes on along the minus strand of JBFGLX010000180.1, from coordinate 3,787 downwards.
CTGGAACTTCCCGCCGTTCGGCGGCGAGATCAGCGGTCCCTGGATCTACAGCCGCGGCGTCTTCGACATGAAGAGCGTCACCATCACGCAGCTGCGGGCGATGCAGGAACTGGCCAAGCGCGGCCGCAAGCCGAAGCGCTCGGTGATCTTCCTGGCCACCAGTGGCGAAGAGACCGGCAGCGACCTCGGCGTCCGCTGGGTGCTCGAGCAGCATCCCGACCTGGTCGAGCGCTTCGAGGTCGTGCTCACCGAGGGCGGCGTGGTCGAGCCGAAGAGCCAGAAGGAGATCAAGTTCTGGGGCGTGGAGTTCGCGCAGAAGCAGTTCGCCACCCTGTGGGCGTGCGCCGACAATCGCGAGCGGCTCGAGGAGCTCAAGCAGGACATCGCCGCCTGGGGCGAGGTCAACCAGATCTGGCGCCTGACGCCCGAGGTCGAGACCTTCGCCCGGGCCTACGGCCCGTCGCGCGACAACCACCTCTATGAAGAGCTGCTGGTCAACGCGAGCGAGACTCTGCTCGATGCGACCAGGTTCGCCCAGCTCCCCGTCTACCTGCAGGCGGGCTTTCGGGAGGAGGTGATCTCCTTTCCGGTCGAGGAGGATCCGGAGGGCGGGTTCAAGATGCGGATCTTCCTCCACCTGCTGCAGGGCGGCGACGCCGCCGAGCTCCGGCGCCGGCTGCTGCCCGACTGGATGCTCCACGGCGTGGCGGTGGCGAGCGAGCCGCCGCTCGGCAGCAGCAGCGGCAGCCCGGTCGACGACCCGGCCTTCGAGACCGTGGTCGAGACCATCCGGTCGTTCTATCCCGACACCCTGGTCGGGCCCCATTTCCTGCCCTGGAGCGCCACCGACTCGCGCTTCTTCCGCGAGGCGGGCATCCCGTCGTACGGCTTCTCGCCGTTCCTGATCTTCAGCACCGACACCTACCGGGTGGACGCGGTCGACGAGCGCATCTCCCTGCCCGGATTCCTGACCGGCCTCGATCTGTACATCGAAGTGCTCGACAACCTCGCCGGCTGACGCGTTTTTGGTAGTCTACGCCTCCCCCGAGCGCCCCGAGGGCGCCGCGGCTCTCACCTGGAGACTCCGCTGGAAGGACCACGACCATGATCCGCAGACTCGCACGCCGCCGCTCCGGCGCCGGCTTCACCCTCATCGAGCTCCTGATCGTCGTCGCGATCATCGGCATCATCGCGGCGATTCTCATTCCCAATCTCCTCGACGCGCTGCAGAAGGCCAAGCAGAAGCGAACGGTCGGCGACATGCGCTCCGTCGGAACCGCCTGGTTCTCGTGGCTTACCGACCAGATCGGCGCCGCCGCCTCGGGCTCGACCGCCAACAGCTACGACATGACCGTGTTCACCAACACGCTCGACGGCGACGGGCTGCTCGCCACCCTCTACAGCGCCACCGGCGTCTTCTACATCCAGGAGGTGCCGAGCGTCGACGGCTGGGGCGGCCCCTACGTCTACCTGCACGCCGACTCGCCGCTCGACCGGCAGTACATGGCGATCTGGAGCGGCGGCCGCGACAACGGCCCGGGCGGCAGCGAGACGCCCGCCGCGTCGTACGTGATGGGCCCGTTCATCGCCACCGACTACGACCAGGACATCGTCTGGGCCGACGGCTTTTTCGTCAGCTACCCGGCCGGCGTGCAGGTCCAGTAGCGCCACGCCGCCGCTGCCGGCGTCCCGCCTTGCCCCCGGTTGACAACGGTAGGCCCATCGGCTGTCAATTTTTGTCGGCAGCCGCCCCGTTGGGGGCCGAAATCGTCAGCTATTTCCTGGCTTCTCCTATCTGGCACGCTCTCTGCTCTAAACGGGGTCGAGGCAGACGACGTAACAACCGGATAGCACGAATAGGAGAAGCAGAAATGATGCGCAATCTCACCCGCCGCCGTGGCCAGAAGGGTTTCACCCTCATCGAGCTGCTGATCGTTGTCGCGATCATCGGTATCATCGCGGCAATCCTCATCCCCAACCTGCTCGATGCCCTGCAGAAGGCCAAGCAGAAGCGCTCGGTCGGCGACATGCGGAACGTCGGATCGGCCTGGTTCTCGTGGCTCACCGACCAGGTCGGCGCCGCGGCCGCCGGCTCGACCTCGAACAGCTACGACCTGACCGCCCTCACCAACGTCATCGACGGCGACGCGCTGCTCGCGACCCTGTACAAGGACCAGTCCATGTTCTACATCCAGGAAGTGCCGATGGTCGACGGCTGGGGCGGCGGCTACGACTACATGCACTCCAACTCGCCGCTCGATCCGCAGTACATGGCGATCTGGAGCGGCGGTCGCGACAACGGCCCCGCCGACACCGCGACCCCGGCCGGCTCGTACGTCATGGGCCCGTTCATCGCCACCGACTACGACCAGGACATCGTCTGGGCCGACGGCTTCTTCGTCACCTACCCGGCTGGCGTCCAGGTCCAGTAGCCACCAAGGACAGCGAACTCTTCGAAAGGCGCCGGCTCGGCCGGCGCCTTTCCTTGTCTTGGGCCACCTGGCTCGATTTACTGACCAACCTGGGTCACAATGCCAGAGCTCGACGGGAGCGAAACGCAGCAGATTCAGGCAGGTGCGGCCTTCTGGGCGAAGGTTGGTGAGAAGGTCGGGCTAGACTGCGAGCGCGCCTGGCCTTCCCGCCAGGCTCCGCCCAGAATGACAGGCATTCGCGACGTTCCGAATCGAACTCACCCCGACCGTCGGGTCAGGGCAGTGAGCGAGCCGCAGGTGAAGCCAACGCTGGTGAGAAGGTCGGGCTAGTGCTGCGCAGCGCCGCCCTGGCCGCGTGTCTCCTGGCTCTGCTGGTCCAGACGCCGCCCACCGCGGCTCGCGGAGCCGCGCGCGAACCGCTGGAGCGGCTGCGCGCCTATCTCAAGCTCGACACCTCGAATCCTCCCGGCCGCGAGGAGCTCGCCGCCAGCTTCCTGCGCGACCTCCTGCACGCCGAGGGCATTCGCACCCGGCTGCTGGTCAGTCCGGCCGGCCGGCCGAGCCTCTACGCCCGGCTCGAGTCGCGATTCCCCGACCGCGGCGCCCTGATCCTCCTGCACCACATGGACGTCGTCCCGCCCGGACCGGGCTGGAGCTCGGACGCGTTTGCCGCCGAAGAGCGCGACGGCCGGTTGTGGGGACGGGGGGCGGTGGACGTCAAGTCGCTGGGGATCGCTCATCTCGAAGCGTTCCTCGAGCTCGCCCGTGGCGGCGCCGAGCTGACCCGCGACGTCGTCTTCCTGGCGGTCGCCGACGAGGAGGCCGGTGGCGCCGAAGGGACCGCCTGGCTGCTCGCCGAGCACCCCCAGCTGTTCTCCGGGACCGCCGCCGTGCTCGGCGAGGGCGGCAACAACCGCGCGTTCCAGGCGCGCCTGGCCTGGTGGGGGATCGAGGTCGCCCAGAAGCGGCCGCTCTGGCTGAAGGTCACCGCCGAGGGGCGCGGCGGCCACGGCTCGAGTCTCAACCTCCACTCGGCGCCGCACCGGCTGGTTCGAGCCCTCGGGCGGCTGGCCGAGCGTCCGCCCGCCTTCCGGGTCTCGCCGGTCGTGCGCAGCTACTTCGAGAGCGTGGCGGCGCACCAGGGTCCCGCGTTCGCGAAGATGGTCGAGCGTCTCGACGAGATCACGGCATCGGCGGAGCCGGCCCGCGAGCTCCTGCCCGGGCTGCCGAACTACCTGGTCGATTCGATCCAGATCAACGCCCTGACCGCCGGTGGCCGGATCAACGTCACGCCGAGCCGCGCCGAAGCGCTGGTCGACGTTCGGCTGCTGCCCGACACCGACGCCGATCTCTTC
>JBFGLX010000179.1:0-7048 GCA_041575955.1 Thermoanaerobaculia bacterium | reverse complement strand
CTGGTCGATGACGCTCTTGCCGGTGTCGCCGATCTTGGCCTCCTGCATCTCCAGCCAGAGGTCGTTGCCCTCGCGGGTGCGCTCGCCGACCCCGGCGAAGCAGGAGTAGCCGCTGTGGAAGCGGGCGAGGCGGGCGATCAGCTCCTGGATGATCACGGTCTTGCCGACCCCGGCGCCGCCGAAGAGCCCGGCCTTGCCGCCGCGCACCAGCGGGCAGAGCAGGTCGATCACCTTGATGCCGGTCTCGAACAGCTCGGTCTTCGAGGACAGGTCCTCGAGCTCGGGAGGGGCGCGGTGAATCGGGCGCTTCTCGGCGGCGGCGACCGGACCGCGGTCGTCGATCGCCTCGCCGACCAGGTTGAACACCCGTCCCAGGGTCTCCTCGCCCACCGGCACCTCGATCGGGCCGCCGGTGTCGAGGACCTTCGAGCCGCGCCGCACGCCGTCCGTCGAGTCGAGCGCCACCGCCCGCACCCGGCCGCCCCCGAGGTGCTGGGCGACCTCGCACCAGAGGGTCTCGACCGTCGACTCGCCCAGGACCCGGCGCTCGACGTCGAGCTTCAGGGCGTTGTAGATCGAGGGCAGCCGCTCCTCGGGGAACTCGGCGTCCAGGATGGAGCCGATGACCTGCGTGACCTGTCCGTAGTTGCCGTTTTCCATCGTGCCGTTCCTATCGAATCGATCTCGTTGCGTCGGTTGCGCCGGACCCCGGTCAGGCGAGCGCGTTGGCGCCGCCCACGATGTCCAGCAGCTCCATCGTGATCTGCGTCTGCCGGGCCCGGTTGTACTGCTGGGTCAGCCGCTTGATCATCTCCCCGGCGGCGTCGGTCGCCGCCTTCATCGCCACCATGCGGGCGATCTGCTCGCTCACCGCGGCGTCGGAGAAGCACTGGTAGAGCCGCACCCGGAAGGTCGCGGGCAGCAGCTCGTCGAGCAGCACCGCGGGCTCGGGCGAGAACTCGTACTCGATCTCCTGCTCCCGCTCGCTCCCCTCGCCGCCCTCGCCCGCGCCGCCGGCGAGCTCGCGCGAGAGCGGCAGCAGACGCTCCACCATCGGCCGCTGCCGGCCGACGCTGATGAACTTCGTGTAGGCGACGTCCACCGCGTCGATCTCGCCGGCGACGAACCGCGCCATCAGCTCGTTGGCCAGCGGCTCGACCTGCTCGAAGCGCGGTACGTCGGAGATCGTCGTGATGCGCTCGGCCATCTCGCGCTTGAGGAAGCGGAAATAGGCGATGCCCTTCTTGCCCACCATGTGGGTCTCGGCCTCGACCTCCCGCTCGGCGCAGCCGTTCAGGTGCTCGACCGCCGTCCGCAGGACGTTGGCGTTGTAGCCGCCGCAGAGCCCGCGGGTGCTGGAGATCACCACCACGGCGGTGCGCTTCTCCTCTTCGCGGGCCGCCATCAGCGGGTGGGCGACGTCCTTCGCCGCCCGCGCCAGCCCGGCGACCAGCTCCGCCAGCTTGTCGGTGTAGGGGCGCCCCGCCACCGCCGCCTTGTGGGCGGCCTGGAAGCGCGCGGTGGCGATCAGCTGCATCGTCCGCGTGATCTTGCGGATGTTGCGCGCCGCCTTGCGCCGCTTGACGAGGACCCTGCGATTCGCCATCTCGAACGTACGGCCCTAGGCCGCGTCCTGTCCCCTGACGTATTGGGACTTGAAGTCGGCGATGATCCGCTTGAGCTTCCCGGCCAGCTCGTCGTCGAGACCGCCGCTCGTCACCAGCTCCTCGAGCACCTCGGGACACTCGTCCCGGAAGTGCTTGAGCAGCGCGCTCTCGAACTCGGTCACCGCCGAGGTCGGCAGGTCGTCCAGGAAGCCCTGGGCCCCGGCGAAGACGCTCACCACCTGCTCGTCCACCGGGTAGGGCCGGTACTGCGGCTGCTTCAGCAGCTCGACCATGCGCTCTCCGCGGTCGAGCTGGCGCTGGGTGGTGGCGTCGAGCTCGGTGCCGAGCTGGGCGAAGGCCTCGAGCTCGCGGAACGCGGCGAGGTCCAGCCGCAGCGTGCCGGCGACCTTCTTCATCGCCTTGATCTGGGCGTTGCCGCCCACCCGCGAGACCGAGATGCCGACGTTGACCGCCGGCCGCACGCCGGCGAAGAAGAGGTCGGGCTCGAGGTAGATCTGGCCGTCGGTGATCGAGATCACGTTCGTCGGGATATAGGCCGCGACCTCCCCCTCCAGCGTCTCGATGATGGGCAGCGCGGTCATCGAGCCGCCGCTGTCCGGGAAGTAGTGGAGCCGGTAGGCGTCCCGGTCGTCGAGGCTGGCGAGCCAGGCCTCCGCCCGCTCGCGGCCGTGCGGCCGGTGGTAGATCCCGGTCGGCTCGTCGGGGCGGTGCTCGGGCGGCGCCTCCAGCCCTTCGGGGTGCGCCCGGGCGACGCCGCGGTCGGTCTCGCTCTCCGGCGTGTCCTTCGGTACCACCGCGAACTCGTCGCGGAGCTTGACCGCCCGCTCGAGCAGCCGCGAGTGGAGATAGAAGACGTCCCCGGGGTAGGCCTCGCGGCCCGGCGGCCGGCGGAGGAGCAGCGAGAGCTGGCGGTAGGCGTGGGCCTGCTTCGACAGGTCGTCGTAGATCACCAGGGTCGGCCGCCCCAGCCTGTACATGAAGTGCTCGGCCATCGCCGCCCCGGCGTAGGGGGCGATGAACTGCAGCGGCGCCGGATCGGAGGCCGAAGCCGAGACCACGATGGTGTAGTCCATCGCTCCGTGCTCCTGCAGCTTGTCGATCACCCCGACGACCGTCGACTCCTTCTGGCCCACGGCCACGTAGATGCAGACGACGTCGCCGGCCTCCTGGTTGACGATCGTGTCGATCGCGATCGCGGTCTTGCCCGTCCGGCGGTCGCCGATGATCAGCTCGCGCTGGCCGCGGCCGATCGGGATCATGCTGTCGATCGCCTTGATGCCGGTCTGCAGCGGCTCGTTCACCGGCTGCCGCCGCGCGATTCCCGGCGCCTTGAACTCCAGCGGGCGCCGGTGCGGGGTCTCGAGCACCCCCTTGCCGTCGAGCGGCCGGCCGAGCGGGTCGACGACCCGTCCGATGAGCGCATCGCCGCAGGGCACGCTCAGGAGCTGGCCGGTGCGACGTACCTCGTCGCCCTCCTTGATGTCGAGAAACTCGCCGAAGATGACGACCCCGACCGAGCTGTCCTCCAGGTTGAAGACCTGCCCGAACTGCCCGTTCTCGAACTCGAGCTGCTCGCCGGCCATCGCGTTCGACAGCCCGTAGACCCGGGCGATTCCGTCGCCCACCTCGAGCACCCGCCCGACCTCGGCGAGGTCGATCTGCGTCTTGAAGTTCTGGATCTCCTCGGTGATCACCGACGAGATCTCGTCGACCTTGAATTTCATCTCGCTTCCTCGAAGTAGGTCCTGCCTGCGTGAATCTCGGCCGCGGCCCGCTCCATGAGTCGGGCCTTGAGCCGGCGGATCTCCTTGGCCGCGCTGGTGTCGATCTTGCGGTCGCCCACCCGCACCACCATGCCGGCGAGGAGCGACGGATCGACCGTCTCGCTCACGTCCGGCTGCCTGCCGGTGAAGCGGACGATCGCCTCGCGCAGCCTCGCGCGCTGCGCCTCGCCCAGCGGCACCGCGGTCTCCACCTCGACCTCGACCCGCCCGCGCAGCTCTTCCAGCTCCTGGTGGTAGGCCTCGGCGAGCGCCGGCACCAGCTCCAGCCGGCCCTTGCGGTTCATCACCTGGAGGGTGTTGACCAGGAGATCGCTCGCGCGGCCGCGCAGCGCTCGCTCCAGCGCCTCGGCGCGCGCCTTGCCCTCGACCAGGGGGCTGCCGAAGAAGCGCTCGACGCCCGCGTCGCGGACGACCAGCGCCGCCAGCTCCTCGATCTCCTCCAGCAGGGATTCGGCCTGGCCCTCGCTCTCGGCCAGGGCCAGCGCCGAGCGGGCGTAGACCCGCGCGACCGCGACCTCCTGCTCGTCCAGGCGCTTCGACATCTCGGCTACGACTCCAGGCCCTCGAGCTCCTCGATCGAGTCGGCGATCAGCCGCTCGTGGTCGGCGGCCGACACCTCGCGGCGGATGATCCGGGCCGCGGCGTCGGTCGCCAGCCGGGCGCTCGCCGTGTAGATCTCGCGGATCGCCGTGTGCTTGGCGATCTCGATCTCGCGCTTCGACCGGGCGAGGATCTTCTCCTGCTCCCGGCGACTCTCCTCTTCGATCCGGCGCTTGACCGCCTCGGCGTCGCGCCGGCCCTCGTCGACGATGGCGGTGGCCTCCGCCCGCGCTTCGTCCAGCTTCTCGCTGTACCTGGCAAGCAGCGCCTCCGACTCCTCGCGGTCTTTCTTGGCCTTGGCCAGCGACTCGCGAATGAACTGCTCGCGCTGCTGCAGGGTCGAGAGCAGCGGGCCCCAGGCGAACTTGCCGAGCACGAAGACGACGAGGACGAAGATCAGGATCGTCCACACCGCGTTGCCGATGTCGCCGGCGAACAGGTTGTTCTCGCCCTCCGCCGCCGCCGCGCCCGCGGCGAGGCCGAGGCCGAGGAGGAGGTGGGTGGAAATGGCTCTGCGCATCATCGGGCCGCCTCCAGGGGGCGGCCGGTGACGGGCGGTGGAGCGCCGGGGCGCCCCGCCCTCCCGCGCCCGGCCGCTAGAAGAGCACCGCCAGCAGGGTCACCACCACCGCGAACAGCGTGGCGCCCTCGATGAGGGCCGCGGTGATGATCATGGCGGTGTTGATCTGGCCCGCCACCTCGGGCTGGCGGGCGATCGATTCGACCGCGCTGCCGCCGATGCGGCCGATGCCGGCAGCACCGCCCATGATGACGAGACCGGCGCCGATGGCGCCGCCCAGCTTCTTGGCGCCGTCGGTGGTCAGGAAGGTGGCGCTCTCGGCGGCGGCGGCCGCGTCGGCGGGCGCCTGGTCCGCGGCGAAGGCCGGGGCGACGCTCAGCACCAGGCCGGCGACGATGAGGGTCAGGGCGATCCGGGAAAGCTTCTTCATTCGAACGATCCTCTCCGATGCATTCTGGCGGGCGGGCGGGGCCGCCTGCCGGTTTCTAGCTCGCCATCGCAGTCACGCCTCACGGCCCGCGTGCCCCGCGCATGTCCGGGCATGGCGAGTTTTCAGTGCTAAGCGTGTGCCTCCTCGTGGTGGTCGTCGTGGTGGACGGTCACCGACATTCCGATGAACAGCGTCGTCAGGAAGGTGAAGATGTACGCCTGCAGGAAGGCGACGAAGATCTCGAGCATGCTGATCGCCACGCTGCCCAGCACCACCGGCACCGCGACGGCCAGCCCCACCCCGGCGCCGGCGGCGCTGCCGGCGCTCAGCACGAAGCCGAGCAGCACGGCGAGCAGCACGTGTCCGGCCACCATGTTGGCGAAGAGCCGGACGGCCAGCGCGAAGGCCTTGGCGAGCATGCCGACCAGCTCGACCGGCACCAGGATCGGAGCCAGCCAGAGCGGGCCGGGGCAGAGATGGGCCAGGAAGTGTCTGCCGGCCAGCCGGATGCCGTTGACCACCATCATCACGAGGGTGGAGAGCGCCAGCGTGCCGGTCACCCAGATGTTGGATGTGGCGGTGCCGCCTACGTGGGTGCCGAAGAGCGCGCTGACGCCGGCGATCGGAACGAGGCCCAGAAGATTCATCGTGAGCACGAAGAAGAACACGCTCCAGATGTACTTGATGAAGCGGTCGGTGTGCTCGCCGAGCGCCGGCTCCGCCACCTCCTTGCGCAGGTAGTGGCAGACCGCCTCGAGTCCGTTAGCGAAGCCCTTGGGCACCAGCGCCTCGATCCCCTCCTCCTTCTTCCGTCGGCGCAGGGCCCGCGGCAGGAAGAGGCTCAGGAGCAGGCCGGCGAGGATGATCATCGTGATGTGGTCGCTCAGCACCGTGACCTCGCCGTTGGGCGTCAGCGGCCCGAGGTCGGCGTCGGCGGTCACCAGCGGATGCTGGATCACGTGGCTGAGTGGACTCGATCCTGCGGCCATCTCGATTCGGTCTCTCCCTCAGGCTCTCGCCAGCGACAGCGCGTATCGGACGTCGGCGACCAGATACGCCAGGTAGCTGATCGCGATCCAGACCAGGAACGCCGGCGCCTCCACCAGGCCCTTCGCGACCGTCGCGGCCGCCACCGCGACGACCGTGACGAACCGGAGCCCCATCGCCAGCAGAAGGCTCGCGGCCCCGGTCTCGCCGCCCGCCCGGCGCGACAGCGCCAGCGGCAACGCGCTCAGTGCCGACGAGCCCAACGTCACGGCGTTGGCGGCGATCATCCCGGCGACCCCCGACTCGCCCGCCAGCCGGCGCGTCGGCGCCCAACCGGCGGCCACCAGGACCGCGCCGATGCCGACGAGCAGGGCCAGAAACCCCGGGTAGCCCGTCCTCGGCGTTTGCCCGGCGGCGCTCATTCGCCGCCGCGCCGGTCCTGGTCCCGGCGGGTGGATTCGCGCGACAGCGCGAGCGTGGATCGGATCAGGTTGTACATGCCTCCGAGGACGCCGAGCGTCGCACCGACGACCACCCCCCAGACCGCGCTCCCGAGAAGACCTCCCAGCCAGTAACCCACTGCCGCGAAACCGACGATCGCCGCCGCCAGCTCGAAGCCGGCTCCGGCGAACCGCATCCAGCCCGGTCGTTCCTTCCGCCTACCGGCAAACACTCGAGCCTTCTTCTGCAGCGGTGGGGCCGCTCGCGGCGGCCGCTGGCAGAGCCTCGCCAGCCCTCCGCACGAGCCGGCGTAGTCTAGCAGGCGGGATAGGGCCTTTCAACCGGAGCGACGCCACCCCCGGGGACGCCGGTCAGTACTCGATTCTCAGCTCGCTCCCGGCGCCTCGCCCGGTCACCGCGATGCGGACGGTGCGGCCCCCTTTGGCGGCGGTCCAGGGGGGGCCCGCTCCGGCCAGCCTCCAGCCCGCCGCGGGCAGGCCCTCCGCCAGGTGCGCCGAGACCGCCGCCGCGGAGCGCGGGCTCGCCAGCAGCACCCAGGCGCCGCCGCCGTTCGCGTCGCCGAAGTCGACCAGGGTCGTAGGGGCGGGCAGCGGCAGGTCGCGCGGGAAGCCGCCGGGGAGCACGCCGCCGACGTCTT
>JBFGLX010000178.1:0-7066 GCA_041575955.1 Thermoanaerobaculia bacterium | reverse complement strand
TGCGGACTGTGGAAGAAGATCCCGGAGCGGTACTGGCTGCCGACGTCCGGGCCCTGACGGTTCAGAGTCGTCGGGTCGTGGTTGCTCCAGAACACCTCGAGCAGTTCCTCGTAGCTGGTCGTGGCCGGATCGTAGACGACTTCGACCGCCTCGGCGTGGCCGGTCGTGTCGGAGCAGACGTCCTTGTAGGTCGGGTGGTCGAGCGACCCGCCGATGTAGCCGACCCTCGTCGAGCTGACCCCGTCGAGCTGCCTGAACGCGGCTTCGACCCCCCAGAAACAGCCCGCGGCGAACGTGGCTTTCTCCATACCTGGCTCTCCTTCAGCGAACGAAAACAACCTAATGTTTATATCATGTGCGGGGACTCCCCGGAGAGCCCTGCTCCGACACCGAATAGCCTCGCCGGCGGAGCGCTTCGACGGCCGTCTCGAGGGCCGCCGCACGCACCAGAAGATAGTCGGTGTCGTAGGTCGACAGGGCGAACAGGCTGACGCCGACCTCGGCCAGGGCGCCGGTGAGCGCCGCCAGCACGCCGACCGCCGCGAAGTCGAGCGGCCCCGCGACCGCCAGGCAGCGCCAGTCGAGCTCGGCGGCGACCCCGGCCGGCACTCGTGCCGCCTCGCAGACGATCGACAGCTCAGCGTCCGTCCGGGTCACCGAGCAGAGCTCGCCGCCCCCGGCCCACTCCGGCACCGGTTGGGTCGGGTCGAGCCGCGCCACGGCGAAGCTGCCTTCGAGAACCGCGAGCGACAGGGGCGGCGCGTCCATCAAGCCTCCCGTCGCCGCGCCAGCAGGATCTCGGAGGCGATCCCCCAACGGCTGATCACCTGCCGGTGCTCGATCCGCCAGCGCGCCTCGTCGAGCAGCTCGGCGCCGACCACCGGCCGGCAGCCGCCGAAGGTCCGGGGCCGCAGGCTGTAGACGGCGTTCCACACCCCCATCACCGCCCTCGAGAGCGGCGAGTGGCCGGGGGTGATGACGATCAGACAGAGCCGGCCGCCGGGCTCGAGCAGCCGATGCGCCTCGTTCACCAGCGCCGCGCGGTCCGACGGCGAGAGGATCTCGATCACGTAGCTCGAGACGAAGCGGTCGCAGGAGCCGGCCTGCAGATCTAGCGCCATCGAGCCGTCGGTCCGGAAGACCTCGGCGCGGCGGCCGAAGGCGGCGATGCGGGAGCGCGCCAGGGCGACCATCGTGGCGCTCTGATCGAAGCCGCGATAGGTGGCCTCTTCGCCGAGCCGCTCGCGCAGCAACCGTTCGGCGAACCGCCCGGTGCCGCAGCCGAACTCGACCACCGCCCGGGCGCTCTCGAAGCCGCCCCGCTCCACCAGCACGTCGAGCGCCGCATCCTCGTAGAAGGCCTGCCGATCCTGGCGCGCGCCGAACCGGTCGTAGAAGCGCCGCGCCTCGCCACGACTCAGGCCTGACCTCTTCGGGGACGGGTCGAGGATCTCACCTGACATGACGCTCCAGACCCGCAGATTCTCCAGTCGTGCTAGCGCTCGTGGTGGCGGCCGTGCCGGGCCACGCCGCGCTTCGCGGACTCGATGAAGGCGAGCATGCGCTCGACCTCGGGAACGCCCCCCCACTCGTCGCGCGCACGGGCGACCGCGTCGGCGCGCCCGAGCCCGGAGCGGAAGAGCGTCCGGTAGGTTCGTCGCAGGGCGCGAATCGTCTCGCCGGACAAGCCGCGCCGATCGAGGCCGACCTCGTTCAGGCCGACCAGGCGTGCGCGGTCGCCGTGGGCCAGGCAGTAGGGCGGCACGTCCTGCACCACCATCGAGCCGCCGGCCACCATCGCCATGGTGCCCACTCGGCAGAACTGGTGCACAGCCGCGTGCGCCGAGATCAGCACCCGGTCCTCGATCAGAACGTGCCCGCCGAGCGTCGAGGCGTTGGTGATCACCACGTCGTCGCCCACCGTGCAGTCGTGCCCGATGTGGGCCTGCGCCATCAGATAGCAGCGCTTGCCGACGCGGGTGACCCCGTCCTCCTTCTCGCTCGCGCGATGGATCGTGGCACCCTCGCGGATCACGCTGCCCGCGCCGAGCACGACCCGCGTCGGGCTGCCCCGATAGGAGAGGTCGTGGGGCGGCGTGCCGATCGACGAGTGGGGAAAGATCTCGCAGTTGTCGCCGATCGTGGTCCGCCCGTCGATGAACGCGAACGGATGCACGCGCACGTTCTTCCCGAGCCGCACCTCCGGACCGATGAAGGGCTCCACCGGCCGATTCTACGCACCCGGGCCCTTCTCGGCCCCCACCACCCCCGACAGCCCAACGAACCGGGACCGGTCAAGGAGCGAAAGGGGGCTACCCCCGCTCGCTCATCAGGGCCAGGAGGTTGCCTTCCGAATCGCGAAAAGACGCCAGCCAGAGCTCGTGCGTATCGGCCTTGTGCACCAGCTGCGGCTCACCCTCGAAGCGGACGCCCCGCTCCTCGAGCGCCGCGTGCGCGGCGTGGATGTCCTCCACCTTGAAGTAGAGGATCGAAGAGGGATGGTCGAACTCGGGCTTCTCCGGCAGCGACAGCATCAGTCGAATGCCTTCGCAGTCGAAGAAGGCCATCTTGGGCGGCACCTCGAACAGCAGCCGCATTCCCAGGGCGTCGCGGTAGAACTTGACCGCCCGCTCGACATCGTGCGCATTGACCGCGATCTGACCGATGGCGCCGAGACCGATGTGCTCCGAGGGCATAGGCTCTCTCCCCTTGAATTTCTGTTTGCCTATAGATCGGCTCGCATCACTCGCGAGACCAGGAACTCGGCGTAGTAGGCGGGCCACTCGCGGCCCGGCGAGGTCATCAGGTGCTCCTGCTCGGCCTCCTCGAGAAGAGCGGCGAGCGTGCCGGGCTCGACGCTCCTGCCCAGAAGCTCCCCGAGCGGCTCCGCCAGCCTGTCGCCGAACCAGTGCGGCCAATCGGCGTCGGCGCCGCCGGTGGCGGCAAAGGCCTCGGCGTGGCTGTCGCTCGTCTTGCGCAGCAGCTCGGCGAGCTTGCCGAGCCTTTCGGCCTCGAACATCAGGGCCTCTCCCGGCGCAGGTGCTCGGAGACGAAGCGCTGGATCCCGTCGAGGGCGTCGCTGACGGGCACGCCGTCCGGCAGGTCGGGAATCTCCGAGCGCGCCGCCAGGAAGGCGACCACCGGACGGCCATAGGCGCACGCCAATCGCACCTCGCTCGAGGTGCCGGCGCTGCCCGGCAGGGCCACGATCACGTCGGAGCTGAGGATGTTGATGTGGTTGCGCGACCTCGGGTCGGCGCCGAGCGCGCCCATTGCGGGCAGATGGGTGCGGATCGGGATCTCTACCCAGGGGTTGGGGTAACCGGGCGGCGGCTCGGGATCACCCGGCAGCACCCCGATCACGCCGCCGGCACGCCCGGCGGTCTCGAAGAAGGCCCGGCTGACGCTGGTCATGACGCCTCCGCCGCCGCCGGTCAGAAGATGCACGCCGGCCGCCGCCAGCCAGCGGCCCAGCTCGCCCGCCCTGTCCTCGTGGGCGTGCGAGCCCGAGCCCATGACGCCGACCACCGGCAGGCGCGCGGCCGGCGGCCTGGTGGCGCTCAAGCCGGCTCCTTGCGCCGGTGCAGGACCGGCAGGTACTCGTACCACGGTCCGACCTCGTCGCCGTACTGCCTGGCCATCGTGCGCGCGATCTGGGCGACGTGACCGAGGTCGTGCGCGACCCAGGTGGCGAGGAGCTGGCGCAGCGTCACCCGGCCGAAGTCGGGATGGCGGCCGGTCTTGTCCAGATCGTCGTCGGTCAGGTCGAGGCCCTCGAGCTCCCTGAGGTTGTCGGAGCGCAGCTCCTCGAAGGTGTCGAGCAGCTCGTCGAGGCTCTTGCCACGGCTCGCTTCGAACATCGCGAACCGATCGAACGGTGGAAACGAGCGCTGCTCGCCGGCGAGGATCATGCGCGCCCGGCCCGGCCAGTCGGTGCGCTCGCCGTGAATCAGGTGCCCGAGCACGTCGAACGGGCTCCAGCTCTCCGGCCCCTCGTTGGCGTGGGTCCACCGCTGGGGCAGGTCCTCCAGGAGCCGCCGCACGGTCGCCGGCGTGCGCGACAAGACGTCCACGGCGTCGTCCAGCCTGAACTCCACTATTCGTCCTCCAGGAGATCGATGTACGCCTCGGCCACCAGATCGCTCTCCTCCAGGCCGATCTTCTTCATCAGCTCGAGGGCGATCGCCCGCCCCTCGGCCGGCGGCTGGGACGCGCCGAGCTCGACCTCGAGCTCGACGAACGAGCCCAGGCCCGCCACCTCGTCGAGGTGCACGCGGGTCTGCCCGACCTGGTAGAGGTGCCGGCGCTTGCTGACCGTGCCCACGACCTCGAGGGCCACCGACAGCATCGCCTCGACCGTGGCGCCGTCCGCGATCGAGGTCTTCAGGTACTGCGATTCGGTCGGCTCTCGGGCGTCGTCGCGCTCGTAGTAGATCAGCTCGGCGCGGTTGCCGCTCTTGCGCAGCTTGAGGCGCCCGTTGCGGCTGTTGAAGAACGTGTCCTCCTGGACCAGGAGGGTCGGCCCGGAATCGGCGAGCTCCTCGAGTCGATCCCGCAGAGCCCCGGGCTCCGCGAGACGCGCCTTGATCTCCACGTTATGGGCCATCGCGAATCCCGGCGCGGGGCGGATCCACCATCACCGGGCGCGGCCATTGTCTCACGCGGCCAGCGTGGCACGGCTCTCCGTCCGGTCACCCGGCGCCGATGTCCAGAACGACACCGAAATGGCCGCGGTCGCGCGGGCCGCGCTCCCAACCGCCCCGGATCCGGCCCCGGCAGAGTATGCGTCTCGCGGACTGGAGCTGATCGCCGGCCTGCTCGCGAAAGCCGCGCGCGTCGGCGCGCGCGAGGTAGCCGACCTTGAGGCCGTCGATCAGCACCGCGACCGCGCACGGATCGTAGGGGTTGTCGTCCTCGGGCTTGAGCTCGGCGGTGACCAGCTTGTTGACACCCTTCGGCTTGCGGCCGCCGCACACGTGCTCCAGGGCGTCCTGGTAGTTGGACTCGCCGACGGCGCCGACCGCGTAGCTGCCGTCCCCCAGAACCCAGAGGGTCACGGCGCCACCGGCGGCAGCGCCGCCCTCGAGGCTCTTGAGCATCTTGCCGAACGTGACCATCTCGGGATCAGGCGCCGCGCTGGCGGCGGGCGCCCTCGAAGACCAGGCTGCAGCAGGTGACGCCGCCCTCGGCCTTGGCCAGCTCCGACAGGTCGACGGCCACGACCTCGATCCCCCGTGCCTCCAGCCGTTCGCGCGTGCGCTCGAAGCCGCTCGGGTAGATCACCCGGTCGAGGACCCTCAGGGCGTTGGCGCCGTGCGGCTCCGCCGCGGCCACTTCGATCGCCTCCAGGCCCGCGAAGGCTCCCGGACTCACCCACTCCGGCTGCAGGAGCAGCGTCCCTTCGGCGACCAGCGAGACCGCCGACTTGAGATGCAGGCAGGATCGGATCTCGACCGGCTTCACCCGGTAGTCGAGCGGCTCCAGGAGGCGCTCGAGCTGCTCGATTCCCGAGGCGTTCGTTCGCGTCGAGCGCCCGACGTAGACCGTCCTCCCGACCGTCAGCACGTCGCCGCCGTCGAGCCGCCCGGGCGCGCGAATCTGCCGCAGCGGCCGGAACGGCTCGAGGGCGGCGCGCACGACCGGAATCTCGGCCCGTCGGGAGACGGCGCCCGGCCGGGTGACGATCGCGACCTCGTCGAAGACCACGGCGATGTCCTCGACGAAGACGCAGTCCGGAAGGTCGGGATCGCCGGGCAGGGTGAACAGCCGGCAGCCGGCCTCGACCAGACGCCGAGCGTACTGCCGATGCTGGGCGATCGCCCGGCCGGCGTCGATCTCCTGGCGCTCGAGGTGGGTGAGCTCACAGCGTCCGACGCTCGGGCTCACCTCGCGGGTAATCGCCAGCGTCGACATGGGAGGGCTTCATTCTAGTTCCTCGATCGGCAGTCGCGGACGGATCTCGCCCCGGCGCCAGGCCTCGTAGAGCGCTTCCAGCCGGTCGGCGATCTCGCGCTGGCGGGCGCGCAGGGAGGGCACCAGCTCGCGCCGCGAGAGGACCCTCGACACCTTGGTCCAGATGCGCCGCGCCTCGCGACGTCGCTCACGGACGAACAGCCCGAGCAGACCGATCACCGGCGCCCCAATCGCGACCAGCAACGCCGCCGGCGCCCCGGCCAGCGCCCCGGCGACGGCGGCCAGCGCCGCCAGCCAGGAGGCGTAGACCACCACGCCGACCAACAGCCGGTAGGTCGATTGCGTCTCCGGCGACGGCCGCGCCAGGGCGGCGAGCCGGCCGGTGACCCGGTAGGGGAGCCAGAACAGCGCGTAGCCCGCTCCGGCCACCAGGGCCGAGGCCGGATCGAGAGCTCGATACGGCCGGCCGAGGCGGCGGGCGCCACCGGCGGCGACCAGGTCGCGCGGCTCGAGCGCCAGCGCCCGGAGCCGCTCGCGGTGGTCGTGGATCTCGGCATAAAGCTCCGCCGCCTCGGCTACCGCCTGGCTCGCCGCCGGCGACCGACTCTGCCGCCGAAGCGCGCCGAGCACGGTCGAGATGACGTTGGTGCGCGCCAGCTGCTCGGCGGGGTCGTCGTAGCTCTCCTTCTCGGCGGCCCAGATCGACTCCACCCATTCGACCAGCGGCGCGTCCTCCCACCGCTCGAGATTGACCGTCACCCGGCGCAGACCGACGCCGATGCGTCGCGTGAGCTCGCGCACCGCGTCGCGATCCTCGGCGCCGCGGCCGGCGAGATCGCCCCAGTCCACCGGCTCGCCGAGCAGCGCCAGCGCCTCCGAGCGGAACGCCTCCTTGCGGCGGAACACCAGGCCGATCGGGATGATCGGGAAGATCTCCCGCCGCCGCTCGAAGCTGCCCAGCGCCATGCGCGCCGCGCCGGTCTTGAGCCTGGCGAGCGACGGCTCGCTGTGGCTGATGCCCTCCGGGAAGATGCCGATCGAGTCGCCCTGGCCGAGCGCCTCGAAGGCGGCTTCGAAGGCGTCCACGTTGCGGCTGGCCTGGCTGGGATCGTCGATGCGCCGGTAGACCGGAATGGCGCCGGCGCCGCGCACC
>JBFGLX010000177.1:0-7094 GCA_041575955.1 Thermoanaerobaculia bacterium | reverse complement strand
GGGGCTGATCGTCCTGGTGTCGACCTTCAACGTCGCGTCGAGCCTGGTGGTCCTGGTTCGGGAGCGGATGCGCGACGTCGGCGTCTTGAGCGCCCTGGGGCTCGAGCCCCGGCAGCTGCAGAGCGTCTTCCTGCTGTTCGGCGCCGCGCTCGGCCTGCTCGGGACCGTGCTCGGCGTGACCGTCGGGGCGACGGTGTCGCTGGTCTTGACCCGCTACGAGCTGATCCGTTTCGGTCCCGAGGTCGCCGCCGTCTACTTCTTGAGCTCGGTCCCCTTTCGGGTCGAACCCCTCGACCTGCTCGCGGTCGTCGGCTTCACCCTGGGGGTGATGCTGCTCGCCTGCTGGCTGCCGTCCCGGCGGGCTGGCCGGGTGCGACCCGCCGTCGCACTCCGCTATGAGTAAGGGCGAGGCGGGGGCCGGTGGAGCCGGCCCCCGGGTTCGTGGTGGGCTCGGCAGCCCGTCGGGGGCAGCCGGGCGGGGTGGTT
This sequence comes from Thermoanaerobaculia bacterium, assembly GCA_041575955.1. Taxonomy (GTDB): domain Bacteria; phylum Acidobacteriota; class Thermoanaerobaculia; order Multivoradales; family JAHEKO01; genus JAHEKO01. The sequence goes on along the minus strand of JBFGLX010000177.1, from coordinate 6,608 downwards.
GGCGGGCCGAAATCGGAGACTTCGGCGGTGGGATCCGGGTTTCGGCGGCGAATGCCGCCGATCGGACCTCGGCGGGTGGACCGGGCGGACCGGTCCGAGCTTCACTTTCATATACGGAGCCGACCCCCGCCGGGTTTGTTCGCCGAGCGGGGGCGTCCGGATGCGCCGGCCGGTAGAGAGCGCCTCCGAGGCCGGCAGGGCGGCCGCGCTGGCGCGGCTGAGCACCGCCCCCGGGCAGTGCGCGTCCTGCCGGCATCTCGAGCTGATCGAATCCTCGCGAAGCATCTTCGTGCGTTGCGGACTGGCCCGGGACGACCCGCGCTTCGCCCGCTATCCGCGGCTGCCGGTGCGCGAGTGCCCGGGGTACAGACGGGAGGGCTGATCGCCCCTCACCCTCGATCCCTCTTCCGCCCCGCCGGCGTGCTGCCGGGTCGGGGGGTCGACTCAGGCGGTCACGGGTGTGCGCGCTCTGGCGTCCGGGGCCTGCTCGGCGCCGGGCGGGTCGCTCACCAGCGACTTGCCGAACGACTTGACCATCAGCACCGGCACCGGCGAGGTGCGGACGATCTGCTCCGAAGTGCTGCCCAGGAGCAGCCGCTCGAGGCCGGTGAGGCCGTGGGTGGCGGTGACGATCAGGTCGCACCCCCGATCGCGCGCGAAATCGACGATCTCGCTCGCGGGGTGGCCGTCGACCAGCTCGAAATCGTGGTCGAGCTTCGGATCGCCGGCGGTCTCGACCAGCTTCTCCAGCGCCCGCAGCCCACGCTTGCGCAGCCCCTGGACCTCCTCGACCGGGGCCACCGCGGGCACCGGCGCGTAGAAGTACGGGTAGACCGGCTGCTGGATCACGTGCAGAAGCTGCAGGCGGGCGCGGTAGCTGCGGGCGAGCTCGGTCGCGTGGAGCAGCGCGGCGCGCGAGTGCTCGGAGAAGTCGACCGGCACGAGGATGCGCTCGATCGCCTCGAGCGACCGGCCCTCGCCCAGCTGCCTCAGGGTGAGCACGGGCGCCCGCGACGAGCGGACGACCTCGGCGGCGACGCTGCCGAGGAAAAGCCGCGCCGGACCGCGCCGGCCGTGCGTGCCCATCACGATCAGGTCGACGTCGTGCTCCCGAGCGTGCTCGAGGATCAGGTCCGCCGCGGAGACGCCGCGCGCGGTGTACTCCTGGACGTCGACCGGCCGTTTCTCGTGCGGCTCGACCAGCGAAGCCAGCTTGGAGCCGGCGATCTCGGTCAGGGTCGTGAGCAGATCCTGCCCACCCGGAAACCGCCGCGCGGGATTCGCCGGATCGTCGTCGTGGAGGACGATGGCATGGAAGAGGTGCAGCTTCGCGTCGTGCTGCTCGGCCAGGAAGAGGGCGTGCGCGAACGCCTGCCGTGAGCATTCGGAGAAGTCGGTGGGGAAGAGGATGGTCCGGATCTTGAGCATCTTCACCCTCCTTTCGTACCTTCGTTCTAGCCCTTCGGGCCGCAGGGCGCCATACCCGTTCCGGTGGCCTCGCCCCACCCTTCGGAAGGGCGAGCCGAACGCCCCCGAGCGCCCAGCCGAGCGAGGTGCGCCAGGGGCCCGATCAGTCGAAGCTTCTGCGCGTCAGGACCACGTAGCGCCCCACCGGGCCGATGCGCTTGAAGCCGAGCAGGTGGAAGAGCTCGAGCGTCAGGAAGCGAGCGATGCGCCGGTTGACGATGAAGGCGCCCGGGCGCTCGGGGTGCTTGCGCACGCCCGGCAGCAGGTGGACGAAGCGCTCGAATCGGTAGCGCCTGACCAGGGCCGACAGCCGGAGCCAGACCGGCAAAACGCGGCGGACGACGAAAAAGCCGTCGTCGCCCTGCTTCTGATAGAGCGGCATCAGCAACAGGCCGTCGGTCGGACTGGTGACCTCGCCCGACCGGTCGGTCGCCAGCGGCTGGCCGCGCTCGACGCGCTGGAAGGTCCGGTGGTTCGGGTGCATGCGGAAGCCGTCCTGGGACGAGATCGCGTGCCGGTAGCGGACCTCGACGATCGGCGGCAGGTCGGCGCTCTCGCTGGTCAGCCGTCGCCGCGCCTGGCGCAGCTCCGCCTGGCCGTCGTGCAGCAGCCCGGCGGCCTGGAGCGCGATCCAGACCGCCGCTTCGGCGCGGTCGGCGGCCACCGGCTCCCGGTGCTGACCCGCCTCGAACCCGATCCCGGTCACCCCGCGCTCGCACATGTAGTTCGACAGCGTGCCGCCGACCTCCTCCTCGAAACCGAGCACCATGGGCACCGGGAAGTTGAGGGCGAAGGCGCGGTTCGCCAACGTGTCCTCGAGCACCGAGAACGCCGGTCCGGGGCCGGAGGTCGTGTGCAGGTCGAGCAGGAAGAGCCCGCCGTCCGCCCGCTCGAGAAGCGGCTCGAGCTCCCGGTAGAGCTCGAGCAGCTCCCGATCCTCGGGACAGAGAGGGCGGGTGGCCGTCCGCAGCAGCTCGATCCGATCCGTGAACCAGGCTCGGTTGAGATCGTGCTCGATATAGCGTCGTCCCACCGCCAGCGCCTGGCGGTTACCGGCCAGGCCGATCACCCGGCCCGCGAGCCGGGGGCCGGCCACCCGCAGCCGGGCGAGCGCCCGCTCGAGGCCGATGACCCCCATCGGCTCGTTGCCGTGAAGCCCGGCGACCACGACCAGCGTCGCTCCGCCGTCGGGGCCGAGACGGCCGAGCACGCGCGGCGGTCCCTCGGGGCCGTAGGGCAGGTCGTCGAAAGTGAGGACTTTGCTGTCGGTAGGGGGTTGATGAAGGCTTTGGCTCATTCGCGGGCGTTACACACAAAGCACGCAGTCTACCCTGTTTGAGCGACGGCGGTCACTACCCGATGGAGTAGCCACGGCCCGCGCCGATGGGCGTTGCGGAGCGCGCCGATCGCGGTCACAATGCAAGCGCTCCGGTGGCCTGGTCACGGACCGTCCCGACCCTGCCCAGGGACGGTGGCCGGTATCGACCACCGGGGCTTTTCTGTTTCCGGCGCGCACGGCAGTCTCTCTGTCGTCCTCCGGTGGGGCGGCGGCGACAGACAGGGCCCGGCGATCAATCCACGTCGGTCGGCGTCTCGACCAGCCGGTGGCGCAGGGCGTAGGCCACGACCTGCGCCCGGTTGTGGAGGTGGAGCTTGTCGAGGATGTTGCGGACGTGGAACTTGACCGTGTTCTCGCTCACCCCGAGCTGCTCGGCCAGCGTGCGGTTCGAAGTGACTCCCTTGACCATCAGCTCGAGCACGTCGGTCTCGCGCTCGGTCAGGGCGTCGGGATCGTAGGACTCGGCGGTGCGGCGGCGGGGCCGGGCGAACTCCTCGAGCACCTTGCGGGCGAGCGCCGGCGTCAGGGCGGGCTCGCCTTTGGCGACCCCTTCGAGCAGATCGAAGAAGGTCGACGACTCGAGGTCCTTCACCAGGTAGCCGCGGGCGCCGGACTTGATCGCCTCGAACAGCGACGCGTCGTCGTCGGAGGCGGTCAAGACGACGACCTTGAGCTCGGGCAGCTCGGCGGCCAGGCGCTTGGTCGCCTCCAGCCCGTCGATCTCGGGCATCGTCAGGTCCATCAACACCAGATCGGGCTTGAGCTTCCAGGCCAGCTCGATCGCCTCACGGCCGTTGCTGGCCTCGCCTACGACCTCGAAATCGCGCGCGCCGAGCAAGCTCTTGAGGGCGTCGCGAAAGAGGGCGTGATCATCGGCTATCAGGATTCGCATCTTTCGAACCTCCTGTGCGGGGTGACTCGAGCGAGCTCGTCGGCACAGCGACGTCGATCCGGGTGCCCTTTCCGGGCGTCGACTCGAGAGTCAAGCTGCCGCCAATTCCCTCGGCCCGCTCGCGCATCACGCTGAGGCCGAAGCGGCGCTCGCCGCGGCCGGCCGTGCGCGCGGGATCGAATCCGCGGCCGTCGTCGACGATGGAAACGCGCAGCTCGGAATCGACCCTCGCGACCCGCACTTCGACGGCCTGCGCCTGCGCGTGCTTGCGCACGTTGGCCAGAGCCTCCTGGACGATTCGCACCAGCTGCAGCTGCACGCTCGGGGTCAGCCTCAGGTCGCCATCGATCTCGAGCTCGACGCGCGTGCTGCCCCGCTGCTGCCAGTGGTCGGCGTACTCGCGCAAGGTCTGCTCGAGGGACCGGTTGGGGCTCGGCTGGATGCGCAGCGCCAGGATCCCCTCGCGCACCTCCGTGTAGACGCCGCGGGCCGCCGCCGCCAGCTCGTCCAGCTGCTCGATCGCCTTCTTGCCCCGGCCGCGCGCCAGCAGCTCGCGCGCCGCCTGCGCCTTGGTGTTGACGTAGGCGAGCACCTGGGCGACGCCGTCGTGGATCTCCCGGCTGATGCGCAGGCGCTCCTCGGCGATCGCCAGCGACTCCGAGCGCTGGTGCAGGTGGGCCGTGTCGATCGCCGCCGCCGCCAGCCGCGCGAACCGCTGCAGGGTGCGCTGGTCGTCCTGGCTGAAGCGGTCGGAGCCTCTCTTGTCGGCCAGGTAGAGATTGCCGCGATGAGGGCTGCTGCAGATGACCGGCACCGCCAGCAGCGACCGCATCGGCGGGTGATTGGCCGGGAACCCGCTCGAGCGCGGGTCGCGGGTGAGGTCGGCGAGGTTGAGGACGTCGCCCGCGATGAGCGGCACCGCCAGCAGGCCGGCCCCTTTGGGTGGCGGGCCGATCAAGCGCCGGTGGTCGGCGTCGATGCCCGAGGTCACGAACTCCTCGATCGCGCCCGCGGAGTCGATCACCGACAGGGCGCCGTGCTTCGCCTCGAGCAGGTCGGTCGCCTGGTCGACCACTTTCTGGAGCACCAGGTCGAGATCGAGCTCGGTCTGGAGATCCAGGCCGGCGTCCTGCAGCGCGTGCAGCTCGCGGTTCTCGCGCTCGAGCTCGGCGATCCGCTGCTCGAGCCTGGATTCGGCCGGCGGCTCTGTCATCCGACGCCTCTCTGGGGCGGCGTCCATTGTAGGCGGTATTGCTCGGGCATGCCGTTGGGAGTGCACCAAGCCCACCCTAGACGAGCGGTGCGACCAGCGGCCACACCCAAACGGGTAGGCGCTCCGGGGTCGGCGACCCGGTGCTGCTAGACTGCGCCGACCTCGGCCAGATCGAGCCGCGCACATGCCTCGCCGCACAGACATCCGGAGCGTTCTCATCGTCGGTTCCGGCCCGATCGTGATCGGCCAGGCCTGCGAGTTCGACTACTCGGGCACCCAGGCGTGCCGCGCTCTGCGCGGCGCCGGCTACCGCGTCATCCTGGTCAACTCGAACCCGGCGACGATCATGACCGACCCCGAGCTCTCCGACGTCACCTACGTCGAGCCCCTGGTTCCGGAGGTGATCGAGAAAATCCTGGAGCGCGAGCGGCCGGATGCGCTGCTGCCGACGGTGGGCGGCCAGACCGGCATCAACCTCACCCTCGAGCTCGAGGCGCGCGGGGTCCTCGGGCGCCTGGGGGTCGAGCTCCTCGGCGCGGGGGTCGACGCCCTGCGGCTGGGCGAGGATCGGGCGCTGTTCAAGGCGGCGATGGAGGAGATCGGCCTGCGGGTGCCGCAGAGCGGCTACGCCGGCAGCCTGGAGGAGGCGCGCGCGATCGTCGCCGACATCGGCTACCCGCTGATCATCCGGCCGAGCTTCACGCTCGGCGGCGAGGGCGGCGGCACCGTCTACAACCGCGACGAGCTGGACGAGCTGGTGGCGACCGCGCTCGACGCCAGCCCGGCGCGCCGCGTGCTGCTCGAGCAGTCGGTGCTCGGCTGGAAGGAGTTCGAGCTCGAGGTGATGCGCGACCGCGCCGACAACGCCATCGTGGTCTGCTCGGTCGAGAACTTCGACGCCATGGGCGTTCACACCGGCGACTCGATCACCGTGGCGCCGCAGCAGACGCTGTCGGATCGCGAGTACCAGGCGATGCGCACCGACGCCTTCAAGGTGATCCGGCGGGTCGGGGTCGCCACCGGCGGCTCCAACATCCAGTTCGCGGTCGACCCCCAGAGCGGTGAGCGGGTGGTGATCGAGATGAATCCGCGGGTGTCGCGCAGCTCGGCGCTGGCGTCGAAAGCGACCGGCTTCCCGATCGCCAAGATCGCGGCGCTGCTGGCGGTCGGCTATACGCTCGACGAGATCCCCAACGACATCACCGGCAAGACCTACGCCGCCTTCGAGCCGACCCTCGACTACACGGTGGTCAAGATCCCGCGCTGGGCGTTCGAGAAGTTCCCGCGCGCGGCGCCGACCCTGGGCACCTCGATGAAGTCGGTCGGCGAGGTCATGGCCATCGGCACCACCTTTGCCGAAGCCCTGATGAAGGGCCTGGCGTCGCTCGAGCTGGACGGCGACCTCGGCCGGCGCGAGCGCCGGATGTCCGATCCGGTGCGCCTCGAGCGGCGGCTGGGCACCCCCAACTGGGAGCGCTTGTTCGCGGTCTTCGCGGCCTTGCGGCAGGGTTGGACGGTGGCCGAGGTCCACCGCGCGTCGCGCATCGACCCCTGGTTCCTGCGGGAGATCCGGACGCTGGTCGAGCTCGAGGCCGAGCTCGGCTGCTGGAACCTCGAGTCGGTACCGGCCGACCTGCTGCGGCAGGCGCGCCGGTCGGGGCTGTCGGAGGCGCGGCTCGGGGCGCTGCTCGATGCCC
>JBFGLX010000176.1:0-7123 GCA_041575955.1 Thermoanaerobaculia bacterium | reverse complement strand
TGAAAGCGGATCGCGCGAGAGCCTTGCCAGGCGACAAGGTCTGGCAAGTCTCCTCTTGTGGTGACGGAGTGGGGGCGCTGCGCTTGAGGCCCCGTCTGGGGGACCTGCCCACCCCCAACCCCGGCCCTGGACTCGTCGATGGCGCTGAGACCCGGCGGCGGGCGTGGACTATAGTCGCGGCATGGGTCGGGCTTGGACGCTCGCGGGCGGTCTGCTCTCGGCGCTCCTGGTGGCGGATGCCAGCCCGCTGGCCGCCCAGAGACGCCTCGCCGTGGTCTCGGTCAGCCCGGTGGCGCGCTCGCTCGCCGCGCCCGTCGACGCGGCGATCACGGTCGAGTTCGATCGCCCGGTGGCGCGCGCCTCGGTCGCCGACGACACCTTCTGGGCGTTCGGCAGGTGGAGCGGCGCGGCCCGCGGCAGCTACGAGTTCGGCGACGGCGACCGCGCGGTGACGCTGGTGCCCGACCGGCCGTTCTCGGCCGGCGAGAGCGTGATGGTGATCCTGTCGAACCGGCTGCAGGCGATGGACGGCACCTTCCTGCGCGCCGCCGGCTACTCCTTCCAGTTCTGGACCCGGTCGCGGGGCTCGGGCTTCGACTTCGTCGAGATCGGCCGTCTCTCCACCCGGAGCTCGCCCGAGATCTCCACCCGCTCGTACGGCGGCTTCGGCTCCGATCTCGACGGCGACGGCTTCCTGGATCTCACGATCGTCAACGAGGACACCGACGACTTGAGGACGTTCCTCAATCGCGGCCGGCGGTCGCCGACCTTTCGCGCCTTCCTCGAGCCCCCGACGGCAGTGGGCAGCGTGCCGAGCCCCAGCGAGCCGAGCGACTTCGACGGCGACGGCGACGTCGACGTCGCGGTGGCCAACACCCGGGGCGCCTCGGTCTCGATCCTCCTGGGCAACGGCGACGGCACCTTCCACGGTGCCCGGACGGTGGGCGTCGGCGGCGAGCCGCGCGGCATCGCGGTGCTCGATGCCGACGGCGACGGCGACACCGACGTGGCGGTGACCAGCTTCGCCGACGGCGCGGTGACGATTCTTCTCAACGACGGCCGCGGCCGCTTCGGCGCCGCCCGCTCGTTCGGCACCGGCGGCGGCGAGTGGGCGCTCGCCGCCGGCGACATGAACGGCGACGGCGTGCTCGATCTGGTGGTGGGGACCCGGACCTCGCGCGAGGTGCACGTCTATCTCGGTGCGGGCGACGGCAGCTTCACGCGCGCCAGCCGGCGCCCGAGCGGCGGCGCGACCTGGATGCTCGCTTTGGGCGACGTCGACGCCGACGGCGCGGAGGACGTGGTGGTGGTCAACAGCGAGAGCGACAACGGTGCGGTCCTGATGGGCAACGGCCGCGGCCGCCTCTCCGCGCCGCGGCTCTCGGCCACCGATCGGTTCCCGCTGGCGACCGACCTGGCCGATCTCGACGGCGACGGCGATCTCGACTGGATCACCTCCAGCTTCGACGGCGACTGGCTGCTGTTCGCGAACGACGGGCGGGGCTCGTTCTCGCTCGGCGAGCGATTCGCCGCGCCCGAGGCGGCCTCGTGCTCGATCGCGATGGACTTCGACCGCGACGGCGCGCTCGATCTGGCGTTGATCGACGAGCTGGCGGACGTGGTCGTGCTGATGGCGAACCGCGCGGCGGGCTTCGCGTCGGGCTTCGAGTCGGGAGACACCTTGGACTGGTCGCGCACCCGCGGCGCGGTGCAAGTGGTGGCCCCTGGCCTCGGCGGCAGCGGTCACGCCCTGGAGGTACGGGTGGACGGCACCCGGACACGGTCGTTCGTCGAGTCGCGGCATCCGGCGCGGACGTCGAGCTGGAACGTGGAGCTTCTGCTCGACGCCAACGACGTCGATCTGGCCGGTGCCGAGGTGGAGATTCTCCGCCTGGCCTCCGGCAGGAAGCTGGCGGTCCTGACTCTCGCGGGGGCCGGCCGCGGCTACCGGGTGCGTCTCTACGCCCGCGAAGGCGGCGGCATGCGGGAGGTCGGCGAGGCCCGGGTCGCGGGCGAGGCCCGGCTCGGGGTCGAGTGGGCGGCGGCGTCGGCGCCGGATGCGGGCGACGGCCGCGCCGCGCTGCTCGAGGACGGCCGCCTGCGCGCCGAGGCGACCGGCCTCGCCAACTTCGGCCAGGCGGTCGGGAAGGTGCGGCTCGGCCTGCCGGTGGGGTCGAGGGGCGCCGAAGGCGGGGCCTTCCTCGTGGACGACTATTCGTCCGCGCCCTAGCCCGAGCTTCTCACCAGCCGTCGCCCGTGGTTGCCCGAGGCGCGAGGCTCTGCCAGAATGCCGGGCAACCGCATGGTAACCAGGGCAGGCACAGCGCCGCGGCGTGGCGGCCGCGAAGCCCCTCATCGAACCAGGAGGTAGGGATGACTCGTCGCATCTTCGACAACCCCATCGTACTCATCGCTCTCGTCTTGCTTCCGCTCGTCGCCGCGACCGGCTGGGCCGGCGACTTCAAGTCCCAGAGCAGCATCGGGGCCAACTTCTTCAACGTGTCGCCGGCCTGCCCGGCCAAGGAGTTCCCGACCTTCGAGTCGATCGTGCCGGTGCCGGGCTTCATCGACCCCTTCGCGCAGGACCTGATCCCGCTCTTCTGCGAGGTACAGGTCGCCAGGGAGGGCAAGGGGGTCAAGGGGGTCAAGGGCAAGTTCGAAAGCGAGCTGATCGTGCGCGACAACAACACCGGGGAGATCGAGTCCTTCCCCGCCGGCTCGGGAAGGTTCAGGACCAACCGCGACGGCATCTCGAGCTTCGACTTCGACCTCCCGGCCGAGCTCTTCGCCGACGGTTTCGAGTCGGGTGACGTCTCGGCCTGGTCCTACACCCGAACCGACTTCACCAACCGCAAGCGAGGCAGCCAGGGGCAGGTCAATTGCGGCACCAGCAGCAGCCGCTCCAACTGATCCGGTCGAGCCGAGCCACAACGCCTGGCAGCACTGGGTCGGTTTGGCCCGCCGGGTCGCCGTCGCATTCGTGGGGGAGCGCCGGGATCGGGGGGCGGCTGGTCCCCGTCCGGGGCTGGCTCGCGCCCCTTCTGAAACCGAATCGCGAGAGAGCCTTGCCAGGCGACAAGGCCTGGCAAGTCTCCTCTTGAAGTGGCTGGACGGGGGCGCTGCGCTTTAGGCCCCGTCTGGGGGACCTGCCACCCCCCAACCCCCGGTTCTGGACCCACTCCCGCCCCGCGGACCCGGCGGGGCAGACGAACGTCGACCGCCCGGCGGGCATACCGGTAGAATCGACGTTTCTGACATGACCGAGCATCCGAGAGCAGGCTGGCTCGAGCGCCACCAGGGGCTCGTGGTCGCCGTCGCCAGCCTCGTCCTGGCGGCAGTCGGCGGACTGGGCTGGCTCGAATCGCGCAGCCAGCGGCTGGCGCGCGACCGAGACCACGCCGAGCTCACCGCCGCCCTCCGCGAGCAGGCGAAGGCCCTCGACGGGCAGCGCGCGGCGATGGTCGAGCGGCTGCGACTCGACTACCTCCCCGCGCCGCGGATCCTCTCTCCGGAGCCGTTCGCCAATCGCGGTGGCGGGGCGGTGATCTCGCTCGCGGCGCAGAACGCCGGCGGCCCGGCGCGCGAGGCGCGGCTGACGGCGGTCGTGCTCTGCTGCGCGCGCCTCGAATCGCTCGGCTTCAAGCCCGAGTCCGCGCTCCTGGTCGCTTCGGAGTCCCCGGAAACGCTGCCGATCCTGGCCGCCGGCGAGACGCTGCGGCACGAGATCGTCCTCGACGCGCCGGATCACCCGGTGCGGCTCACGGTCCGCCAGGGGCTCGAGCAGTCGATCTGGCTGTGGGTCGCGCTGCGCTACCGGGAGCCGCTGGCGCTCGATGCCGCCGAGGGAGGTCAAGAGATTCAGGCGCTGTCGTTCGTCTGGGACGGAGCGCGGTGGTCCTGGGCGACCGCGACCGCGGATCAGCACACGGCCGTCGAGGGCATTCTCGCCGCCCGTGGCCTTCTGCCCTCTGGGTGAGCCGGGCTAGGACCGCGCCGTCGATCTGGGCGGCAGGGGCCGGTCCTTGAGGTGCCAGGTGAAGGCGCCTTCGCGGCGGTGGCGCTCGGCCTTCGACAGGCCCCGGTAGCCGCACGGCGGCTTGCGCCAGCGCCGGGCGAGGCTCAGCGGGAACCAGCCGAACGGCACGTAGTAGAAGAAGAGGTCCCAGTCCCTCAGCAGCTTGTGCACCGCGTTGCGCGCCGGCGGCCGCTGGCGGTCGCGCGCGTGGCGGACGAACTTCCACACCCAGGCGAGCGGCAGGAAGAGCATGCGCCTGCCCTTCGCCTCGCGGAAGTGCCGCCGGAGCAGGCGCCACTGGTAGGGCCAGCGTCCGTAGCGCTCGACGTGCCGGTCGAGGCGCGTTTGCATGCCGCGCCGGACCCGCTCGGCGATCGCGCGCATCGCCTCGCGGTCGGGCTCGGCGAGGTCGGTCAGCCCCGCTTCGCGCACCATCGCCGCCACGTCCACCGGCTCGCCGATGACGAAGATCAGCCGCGCCGGCAGCGCCAGGTACCAGAGGAACGGGAAGGTGACCGCCAGAACGCCCCAGGGGAGGGGCATGAACGGCACCTTGAACAGCCGGTTCATCAGCGCGTCGAGAGGCCGCAGCATGAACGCGAACGGGATGATCCACTCGGCGTTGATGATGTAGATCGGCACCACCGGCGCGCCGTTGCGCGCCGCGTGGATGACGAAGCTCGAGCTGAACCGCTGGAGCTGGTAGCGGCGCTGGAAACCCTTGCCGATGCCGGGCACGCCCTCGGGGTAGTAGAGCACCCGCTGGCCGCGCTGCAGCAGCCGGTCGAAGTTGTCGAAGGTCATGTCGACGCCGCCGCCGCGGCGCCAGAAGTTGTCGATGCCGAACGGCCGCATCCACCAGGTCGCCGACAGGGTCTTCTCGAACACCGAGCGGCACTTGCGGTCCGGCTCGGGCTGCTGCAGGCGGTAGAGCTCGCAGTCGAGCACCATGGCGTCGTAGGGGAAGGCGCTGCCGCTGTGGTTGGCGGCCAGGATCGCCGGGCCGTCGGCGGGCAGGTTGCGCAGGCCGAGAAAGCGCGGCCGGAAGTAGTGCCGGGTGAGCGGCCCGAAGAACTTCTCGACCATGTCGAGCATGTAGTCGGGGTCGAGCGGCTCGTAGGTATCGAGAGCCGGCCCGTCCGCGGGCTCGCTCGGCGCCCCGCCGCCCGCCGGCTCGACGGCCTTGTCGCCCGCCGCGACCACCTACCTAGCCGCCCTTCCGCACGGCGATCAGGACTCCGGCGCCGAACAGCACGATCCACAGCCAGGTCGGTCCGCCGAGCGCCGCGACGATCGCGCCGGCGACGATCACGAAGCCGGCGAGCACGGTGCCGCGGATGCCGGCGAACGGGTTGTCGCGCGGGGCGCGGGTGCTCTGCTCGAGGACGCGCAGGCCCTCGGTCACCAGCATCGGTGCCTTGACCAGCGCGTCGACCAGCTCGGGCGCGCCGCGCAGGCCCTCGCGGGCGATCCGCAGCGGGCTGAACTGGTGGGCGAAGATCCGCCCGATGTGCACCTTGGAGACCTCGACCACGTCGAAGCCCGGATTCAAGATCTGGCCGACCCCCTCGAAGGTCACGATCGCCTTGACCATCAGCACCAGCTCGACCGGGAAGTACATGCGGTAGCGCGCGCCGCGGCTCACCGATTCGAGGATCAGCTGGCCCATCGAGTACTCGTGGAAGGTCGGGTTGCGGTGCCAGCGGCTCGAGATCTCCTCGACCTCGCGCCGGAAGCCCTTGGGGTCGCTGCGCGGCGCCGGATCGGCCAGCGCCGCCAGGTAGCGGGCGGCGTTCTCGGAGTCGCCCATCACCAGGCAGTAGTAGTAGTAGAGCAGGTTGCGGCGCAGGTCGTCGTCGAAGCGCCCGACCATGCCGAGGTCGATGAAGCCGACCCGCGGGCCGTCGAGAATCAGCAGGTTGCCGGGATGCAGGTCGGCGTGGAAGAAGCCGTCCTGGTAGAGCATCTGGATGATCGCCCCGGCGCCGAGGTCGGTCAGCAGGTCGCGCTCCGCGGCGGTCAGGCTCTGGGCCTCGAGCGCGTCCGGCTTGAGGCCGTCGAGGAACTCCATGCACAGCAGGTTGCGGGTCGAGAGCTCGCGATAGATGGCCGGAAAGACGATCGCCTTCTCGTCGCGGAAGTTGGCGGCGAACGTCTCGGCGTTGTCGGCTTCGCGCAGCAGGTCGACCTCGCGCAGGGTGTAGTTGCAGAACTCGTCGAAGACCCGCTTGGGCTGGAGGCGGCCCAGGAAGAGCTGCAGCACCCGCCCGAGGATGCGCAGCAGGATCACGTCGCGCTGGATCGTGCGGCGGATGCCGGGCTTGACCAGCTTCAGCACCACGTCGTCGCCGTCGCGGGTGCGGGCGCGGTGGGTCTGGCCGATCGAGGCCGACCCCTCGGGCGTGTCCTCGACCCAGGAGAAGACGTCGTCGATGGGCCGCTCGATCTCGGCCTCGATCAGCTCGACGAAGCGCGGGAAGGGCAGCGCCGGCAGCCGGTCGAGGAGCTGCTTGAGCTCGTCGGTGATCGGCCGCGGCAGGATGTCCTCGCGCAGGCTGAGGATCTGGCCGAGCTTGATGTAGGTCGGTCCGAGCGCCTCGAGACGCCGCCGCAGCTGGCGCGGGAAGGGCAGGTCGACGTAGTGCTTCGAGGTCAGCGGCCGGACCAGCCAGCTGAGCACGCGCAGCAGCTGGAACCAGAAGCCGCGCTTGCTCCGGGGCCGGGCTCGGACCCAGGCGACCAGGCCGCCGAACAGCAGGCCGATGAAGTGACGCTGGGTCGCGAAGTAGCGCCGGATCAGGCCGGCCGGCCGCCGCTCCTGGAAGACCTCGAACGTGCGCTCGGCCGCGGGGGCTCCGACCTCGGCGTCGATCGAGGCGCTGCGCACGTCTGCCACGTGGGGGATTCTATCGGTCGGGGGCGAGCCCCGCCGCCCCGAGGTACGGCGAGCCCGCGGCCAACGCGCGGCCAGGCCGTCGCGAACCCCCGCGAGGGGCCGCCCAGCCGCCGGGCAAACCCTTCCCCCGGCGAGCCTTGCGGCCCGCCAACCCCCCTTGCCTTGTTTTGAGATCGGCGAGTATAGCACGGCCCCGAGCGTTCCCGGCCGGT